>NZ_CAKVZK010000006.1:0-81992 GCF_934835585.1 Clostridium sp. AF02-29
GCACGGTTCGCATCGTCGTTCTGCAGGAACGGAATCATGGAAGTAGCTACGGAGAATACCATCTTCGGGGATACGTCCATCAGGTCGATTTTCTTCTTCTGGAACTCGGAGGTCTCCTCACGGAAACGACCAGATACGTTATTGTGGACGAAGTGTCCTTCTTCGTCTAACTGCTCGTTTGCCTGTGCAACAACGAAGTTATCTTCCTCGTCTGCTGTCAGGTATACAACCTCATCCGTAACAACCGGGTTGGACGGATCGGTTTTATCTACTACACGGTACGGAGCTTCGATGAAACCGTACTCATTGACACGTGCGTAAGATGCCAGGGAGTTGATCAGACCGATGTTCGGTCCCTCAGGTGTCTCGATCGGGCACATACGACCATAGTGTGTGTAGTGTACATCTCGTACCTCGAATCCGGCACGGTCCCTTGACAGACCGCCAGGACCCAGGGCGGAAAGACGTCTCTTATGGGTCAGCTCGGACAGCGGGTTGTTCTGATCCATGAACTGGGACAGCTGGGAACTTCCGAAGAACTCCTTGACTGCTGCTGTAACCGGCTTGATATTGATCAGGGACTGGGCAGAAACACCTTCCATGTCCTGTGTTGTCATACGCTCACGTACCACACGCTCCATACGGGACAGACCGATACGGTACTGGTTCTGAAGCAGCTCGCCGACCGCACGGATACGACGGTTGCCCAGATGGTCGATATCATCTGGATTGCCGATGCCGCCTTCCAGATGCATGTTGTAGTTGATGGAAGCGATGATATCTTCCTTCGTAATGTGCTTCGGAATCAGGTCATGGATATCTCGGCGGATAATCTCTTTTAACTCCTCATCAGAAGCGCCGGCATTTTCTTCCAGAATACCCTGGAGAACCGGATAGAATACTAACTCTGTGACGCCTACTTCTTCCGGATCGAAATTCACATAAGCGCCCAGATCTACCATCATGTTAGAAAGAACCTTGTGATTCTTCTTCTCACCCTGAATCCATACAAACGGAACGCCTGCGTTCTGGATGTCAGTAGCAAGTTCCTTGGTAACCTTTGTTCCCTGCTCCGCCAGAATCTCTCCGGTAGTTGTATCAACCACATCCTCAGCCAGAACGTGACCTACGATACGGTTCTTAAAGTGAAGCTTTTTATTGAATTTATAACGACCTACCTTTGCCAGATCGTAGCGGCGCGGATCGAAGAACATGCTGTTTAACAGGCTCTCTGCGCTGTCTACGGAAAGCGGCTCACCCGGACGAATCTTCTTATATAATTCCAGAAGACCATCCTGGTAGTTGTTGGACGGATCCTTCTCGAAGCTCTTCTCCAGTTTCAGCTCATCGCCGAACAGGTCAATGATCTCGGCGTTAGTACCGTAACCAAGAGCACGGATCAGAACAGTAACAGGAACTTTTCTGGTCCGGTCTACACGCACGTAGAAAATGTCGTTGGAATCTGTCTCATACTCCAGCCAGGCACCCCGGTTCGGGATAACGGTGCAGCTGTATAACTCTGTACCGATCTTATCGTGCGCGATTCCATAATAAATACCAGGGGAACGAACAAGCTGGCTGACGATAACTCGCTCCGCTCCGTTGATAACGAAGGAGCCGGTGTCGGTCATAAGTGGAAGATCACCCATGAAAATCTCATGTTCATTGATCTCATCTTTATCTTTATTGCAAAGTCTTACCTTTACCTTCAGAGGAGCTGCATAGGTCGCATCGCGCTCTTTGCACTCTTCGATCGTATATTTGATATCGTTTTTACACAGTGTAAAATCCACAAATTCCAGACTCAAGTGACCTGCGAAATCCGTGATCGGGGAGATATCAGCAAACACTTCTTTCAGTCCCTCATCCAGGAACCACTGATACGAGTTTTTCTGAATCTCAATCAAATTCGGCATTTCCAGAACTTCTTTTTGTCTTGAGAAGGTCATCCTTACACCTTTACCGGTTTTTACCGGACGCATCCTGCTTTTCTCCATTCGATGTTTCACCCCTGTTTTCTTTCTATCTCTATGGTTTGCATTTTTCCATCTCCGAACCAGCCTTGTTTCATGCCGCCGGAGCCGCACTGTCATTTGGGCATACGAATACCCGGAAAACACAGTTTTCCACAATAGTGCATTCTCCATCTTAGCATGGGATTTGATGGGTGTCAAGTGGTTTTTTGATGGATTTGGAAAATATAGCCTTCCCTCTTCTCATTTCATTGTATCATGCGGCAAATCATGGTATAATTTAAGAATATTCACTACAACATATGGAGGAAACCGATGCCAGAGTTAAGTGAATTTGAAAGAATCGCTTATGCAGACCAATGCACTAACACATCCGAAATCATCTCAGTAAAAGCGCTCGATAACATGATTTTGATTTTTTCTATTTTTTTAAGTCCCCATCGCCATAGTTACCCGTCTATTTTTCTTGCCATTTCCTCTCTCCAATGCTATAATATACAGTAATTGCGCGGTTATTTTCGTGTTCCATGCGAAATGGGATTGGATTTGCGTCCCGCCGCTATCTACAACGGAGGTATATATATGTCATTTTGGAATGTACTGCTAGTTATTATCGTCATTCTGGCTATCCTTCTTGTCGTACTGTATATTCTGGGTTCCCGGATGCAGAAACGTCAGGCAGAGCAGCAGACTATGATCGACGCTTCGAAACAGACCGTTTCGATTCTGGCGATTGACAAAAAGAAACTGAAGATCGGAGATTCCGGTCTCCCGAAGATGGTTATTGACCAGACTCCATGGTATATGAAGTGGGCGAAGCTCCCGATCGTAAAGGCTAAGATCGGACCGAAGGTTGTGACCATGATCGCGGATGAGAAGGTATTCCTTCAGTTACCGCTCCGCACCGAGGCAAAGGTTGTCATCAGCGGTCTTTATATCACAGAGATCAAGAGCGTGCGCGGAGGCATCCCGCCGCTGCCAAAGAAGAAAAAATTCTTTGACCGTTTCAAGAAAAATACAGAAGAGGCAGCAAAAAAAGAAGCTTCCAAGTCCAAGAAAAATAAATAATGGATCTTAAAATCCCGGAAATGTAATTGATTGCACGTTTCCGGGATTTTTGATTCATCGATTTTATTTATTTCTTTCTATATTCTTTTATATTTACTGCTCTTTCAGGTTCAATTTCGCCGTCGCCTTCGATTTCACATCAATTTCAATATGGCTCTGGCTGGTCTGCTCATAGTTGAGTTCCAGCGTATAATCAATCTGGATTTTCAGATGATCCGGACCTTCATTGATCTTGATGCGGTCGGTCGTGACGCCCACGATCATCTGACCGTATGGAGTCACATAACAGCTGACATTCGGACGGTTCTCCTGAAAAATCATATGCGCCCGCGCATCGCCTCCCTTGATCATATCGACGCTGTCCGCATTGGCTTTGATGGTATTGCGGATGCTTCCTTCCTCGCCCTCCAGGATCTCATCATAGATGATATAATGCTTGCCATTTTTGAAATAATAGCTGCCTGCCGTGATAACCTCCAGGTTATTCGTCTCCCCGTCCGCAATATGGGCACCGCGCACGGATACAAGCACATCTTTCGTCATATTTTAATACTCCTCAATGTTAATCTGTTTCGTGTCTTTTACCTCTTTTGGCAGAATCGCCTTGGCAAAACGCGTGAAATTCTCCGCCCGGTCGCTGACAAAGAACTGATACTGGTCAAGAATCGGCTCCCCGGCAGCAGCGCGGCGGCTGTTTTCCTCCGAAAAACGTTCCAGATCCTCCGAACTGCGTGTCAGATCCATGTCCCGCAGCAGAGTTTTAAGTTCAACCGCCGTCTCATATGCCGGATTTACCAAAGTCACCTCGTCGCCCATCAGCCGGTGCAGCGTCGAACGCAGCAGCGGATAATGCGTACATCCCATAACCAGCGTATCAATGTATTTTTCTTTCAGCGAAGAAAGATACCGGGAGGCAATCTCGTCTGTTACCGAATCATGAAAGAGTCCTTCCTCCACCAGCGGCACAAAGAGCGGACACGGTTTTCCAATAACCTCAATATCCGGGCGCAGCTTCTGCATTTCTCTGGTATAAATACCACTCCGGATGGTCGCCTCGGTTCCAATCACGCCAATCTTTCCATTATGGGTTGCCTCGGCAGCCGTGCGCGCGCCCGCGTAGATAACCCCGATGATCGGGATATCCAATTCCTGTCTGACCGTCTCCAGTGCACACGCCGAGGCCGTGTTGCAGGCAATCACGATCGCCTTGACTCCCTGTGTTTTCAGAAAACGGATGATCTGGCGGGAATAGCGCAGCACCGTATCCTGCGATTTGCTTCCATATGGAACGCGCGCCGTATCTCCAAAGTATACGATGCGCTCCTGCGGCATCTGACGCATGATCTCACGGGCTACCGTCAGACCGCCGATGCCTGAATCAAAAACTCCGATCGGGGCATTTCTATCCATGTTTACCTTCCTTTCGGCAAAATTCTTATGGTCATGTTTCCATTCTTTCCCGAACATCTGTGTATATCGAATCATATAACGTCCAAAAGTAGATTCTCTCACACTGTTTCAGGATTCTGAAACATTTTTATTTATTTCTAGGCTTCGTAGCGTTTCAGTCCGTGTTCAATCAGCTTTGTCACCATCTCCGGCTTCGGGATTCCGGCCGCCTCAAAAAGCATCGGGTACATACTGATCGCGGTAAAGCCCGGCATGGTATTGATCTCATTAAAGATAACCTCGCCGTCCTTCGTCACAAAGAAATCGACACGCGACAGACCATAGCCATCTACCGCCTTGAAAATACGTCTCGCCGCCTGACGCACACGCTCGGTCGCATCGCCCGGAAGCTCTGGATTTACCACGGTTCTGGACTCTGCGTTGTAATATTTCGCATCGAAATCATAGAAATCGGCTGCTGCCAGAATCTCGCCAACACCGGAAGCGATGACCGGTTCTGTGCCATTTCCAAAGACCGCACATTCGATCTCACGGCCGACGATCGTCTCCTCAACCAGAATCTTGCGGTCATGGTGCGCCGCCTCCTTTAAGCCTGCAATCAGCTCTTCGCGATCCGACGCCTTGCTGACACCTCTGGAAGAACCTGCATTGGACGGCTTGATAAATACCGGATATGCGAACCGGTTCTCGATGCGTGCCACAACCTCATCCATCTTTTCAAGTTCTTTGCGGATGACCAGCTCATATGCCGCCTGGCGCACGCCTGTGTGGTCAACGATCTGTTTTGTATACACTTTATCCATCGAAACGCTGGACGCAAGCACACCGCATCCGACATACGGGATTTTTGCCAGCTCAAAGATACCCTGAATGGTGCCGTCCTCGCCCCAGAGTCCATGCAGAACCGGGAATACCACATCAATGCGGATCATTTCCGCCTTACCATCTTTCAGGACGATCACGGATTTCTCCGTTGCATCCGGGGAAAGGATCGCGGTCGTCGTGTTCTTTCTCCAGCTCTCATCCTCGATCTGCTCGACCGAGTCAACCAGCAGCCATTTTCCCTCTTCGGTAATGCCGATCAGGGTTACATCATAGCGCTCTGTATCTATATTTTTAATGACATTGATTGCCGACATACATGAAACAATATGTTCCGAAGACTGTCCGCCAAATACCACAAGTACACTCTTTTTCATAATATCCGCCTTTCTGCCGGGTGTGGGAAGCGTCACCACACGCCGGAATGCTATTCCAAAATATAGTTTAGATTATACCATAACTGTCAATACTTGCGACAAGAAGATTCGATTTCTTTCAGTAAAAGGAGAGCCATTATGTTAAATCAAGTGATTTCGTTCCAGTCTGAAAATTCTCTGTCATCCGCATCCAGGATTCATCCACCTGTTACCAATAAATGCCGCCATTTTTCCACCGGTTCCTGCAAGCTTTCCCATATCTACGATGGAATACTCCCGCTTCTCGCATTATGTTCCATGCTCTTATTTCTGCTTTTCTGCCTGCCTCTTCTTACTTTTACCAGAAACCAGATTCAGCAGAAAGTCCTGGCGTACGCGATCGCCCCGCCGCTCCTGCAGACTCATGTGATCGACAACTGGTGGGGTGTTCTCTATCCGCCGCCCGCCCTGTCCGGAGGTGTCATGCCGGAAGAAAACTCAAAAAATCAGAGCGCCGATCCCGTCTCTGACGCTCTGATTTCTGATAACGATATGAACTGGCTGTCGCAAAAGAAGCATATCATTTTTGATGTAAACAAGAAAGCTGCTGCTCTGATTTCCTCTAAAGCTGACCCGATGACTTGCTCCAATCACTCGGAACGTTCTGGAACAGCTTCAGCTTCCAAAACAACCACCGAACCGACAGAATCCTCTCCGAACTCAAAAATAACAGCCACGCACACCGTTTCCGCTGACAGCAGTCTGCCGGATAAAGCTCATGCTTCCTCCGACAATTCGATTACTCTTCGGGTAACGTGTCGTTTTTTATCTTTCCTTCCCGGAGGCTCGGAGTGATGAAATTCTCATAAGAATAGTTCCACAGCGTCTCCGAGCCCTTGGCGGTATTCTTATTTCTTCCAAGAATCTGGCTCAGGTGCACGCCGCGCGTCGCCCACGCCTTTCCCTTGGAAGCATCATTGAGCATCGTCGGCTGGATGTTGTCCATCGTATGTGCAAACCGCGCTTCCGGCGTCTCCCCGGCTTCAAATTCATCCCAGAGAGCGCGCAGTTTTTCGCCCTGATCCGGCGGCAGTATTCCAAAAATGCGCTCTGCACCCTTTAATTCTCTCTCCCGCTGGGTTTTCTTCGCCTCCTCATCATAGGCATACGTGTCGCCGGCGTCGATCTCGACCAGATCGTGAATCAGAAGCATGGTAACCGTTTTCAGCACATCGATCGGCTCATTGGAATACTCCGCCAGAAGCACCGTCATGATCGCCATATGCCATGCGTGCTCCGCGTCATTTTCCTTCCGCTCGCCGTCTGTCAGATACGTCTGACGACCGATAAATTTCTCCTTATCTATCTCCCGGATAAATGCAAACTGCTGCTCCAGACGTTCTTTCTGTTTCTGATTTATATCCATTGTTTCCGCCTCCCTGGTCTATTTCACTACATTTCTAGTTACTGTTCACGCATATGTGCCCAGTAACGGAATTTGCCGTGGCTTCGCATTTAAATACGGCAAATTCCTGCTGCCACCACGTTTTCTTACGGCACTTTCGGTTCCAAAAGTGCCTATCCGTGAACAGTTACGGAAAAATGCCTCTTGCATTTATCCTCTCTTTACAGGCTCTTCCCTGCAAGAACCTCTTTATAATCCTTATAATTCTCCTCCAAAAGCTTCGGCGTATCCAGACCATACGGGCACATCGACTTGCAGTGTCCGCAGTGCAGGCAGTCCCCTATCTTCTTCATCTTCGCCTGTCCCTCCGGGGAGAGGTATCCCGCTGACGGAGAACGGCGCAGAAGCAGGGACATACGCGCACAGTTGTTGATCTCGATTCCTGCCGGACACGGCATACAGTAGCCGCAGCCCCGGCAGAATTCACCTGCCAGCTCTTTCTGGTCTTTTTCAATAACAGCTTTCAGCTCGTCCGTCAGTTCCGGTGGATTGCCGATGTAGCTTAAAAATTCGTCCAGCTCGCTTTCCTTCTGTACACCCCAGATCGGCAGTACATTCTCAAACTGTGCCATATAGGCATAGATCGCAGCCGAATTGGTCAGCAGACCGCCCGACAGACCCTTCATTGCGATAAATCCCATCTCGTGCTCCGCACAGGCCTTCGCCAACGCGATCTCCCGCTCGGTGGAAAGATAATTAAATGGGAACTGCAGGGTATCGTAAAGCCCCGACTCGATCGCCTCCTCCGCAATGCTCATGCGGTGGTTCGTGATGCCGATGAAACGGATTTTCCCCTGCTCTTTTGCCTCGAGCATCGCCTCATAAAGACCGCTTCCGTCTCCCGGCTTCGGACAGACTGCCGGATTGTGGAACTGGTAAATGTCCACGTAGTCTGTTTTTAAGTTATGTAAACTCGTCTCCAGATCCTTCCAGAAGCCTTCCGCCGTCGTTGCCGCTGTCTTGGTCGCAATATAGATATGCTCGCGCACGTCGCTCAGCGCATAGCCGATCTTCTCCTCACTGTCCGTATAAAAGCGCGCCGTATCAAAGAAACGGACACCCGCGTCATACGCCTTGCGAAGCAGTACCTTCGCATCATCAAAAGAAATACGCTGGATTGGCAGCGCGCCAAATCCATTTTTATTGACGATAATATCCGTCTTTCCAAGGGTAACCGGCGTACCGGCTACCCTTTCTCTTGCGTCCAGCATCTCTTTCAGCGCCTCGTCGCTGTCATCGATCCAGACATCCTCCTCATCGGCGTTGAGACCGAGATATTTTGCCAGTGTCCGCTCATCATCCGACCGGTTCCAACGGGAAATATAGCGATCGATTTCCTCAAATGGAACCTGTCCGGACAGGTACAATTCTTTAAATGTCATACTTCCTTCCGCTCCTTTAAATTCTTAAGTACCGTAATTTCCTGGTTATCTATGTGCCCCCTGGCTACCGCCTTTGCCTCCGCCATATGGCGCAGACGCAGTGCCGCCAATATTTTTTCATGCTCTAACTGCAGAATCTGCCGTTTATCCTCGTCCTTGATGTATTCCAGACGGAACCGGTACATCTGCTCACGCAGGTTGTTCAAAATCTGCACCAGACGCTTGTTGCGGGTCGAATGGTAGATCACATCATGGTATGCCTCGTCCGTCTCCGCGATCTTCATCGCATCGCCCTGATCAATCGCCGCTTTAAATGCTTTCTGTGCTTCTTCCAATGCCTGCATATCTTCTTCCGTCATGCGCTGGCACGCCAGCTCAATCGCCAGTTCCTCCAGCGAACGGCGCACTTCCAGCACATCTTTCAGGCTTTTTTCCGAAATCCGCGCCACCTCCGCGCCGCGCCGCGGAATCATCAGAACGAGTCCTTCCAGCTCCAGCTTGCGGATCGCCTCACGGATCGGGGTGCGGCTGACGCCCAGCTTCTGTGCCAGCTGAATCTCCATCAGGCGCTCGCCCGGTGCCAGCTCTCCCTTTAAGATTGCCTGCCGGAGTGTGTTGAATACCACATCCCTGAGTGGGAGATATTCATTCATTTTAACCTCAAAATTGTTCCCCATCTGCGTGCCCCTTCCTGTTGTAAAAACTAGTCAGGTATACCTGTTTCGCCAGATCCTGGCTGCTGCCATAGCGGAGTTCCTCATACGCCGCCTGCGCCGCCGTCTGGTTCGTAAACAAGCCAAATACGGTTGGACCGCTTCCGCTCATCAAAGAGCCGTCCGCGCCCATCTCCATCATCTTATCTTTGAGTGTCTGAATCACCGGATTTTCCGGGATCGTCACCGTTTCCAGCACGTTTCCAAGCTGTGAAACGACGCCGGAGAGGTCTTTTTTCTCGATCGCCGCCCGCATCGCATCAATATCCGGATGCGCCTCTGCGCCCAGAGACGGCAGGTTTAAGCTCTCGTACACATGCTTCGTCGAAACGCTGACCGCCGGTTTGGCAATCAGCACGCGGCACTGAGGCATCGGCGGAAGCGGTGTCATGATCTCCCCGATTCCCTCCGAAAGAGCCGTTCCCCGCATGATACAGTACGGCACATCCGCCCCCAGACGGACGCCGCGCTCCATCAGCTCCTTTTTCGAAAGCCCCAGTCCGAACATCTTGTTGAGACCAAACAGAACTGCGGCCGCATCGCTGCTGCCGCCTGCCATCCCGGCTGCCACCGGGATAAATTTCTTCATCTTGATCTCCACACCGTCGCGGATTCCAAACTCATCCATCAGAAGCTTCGCCGCGCGGTAACCTAAGTTATTTTCATTGTCCGGCAGATAATAAAGGTTCGTTGAAAGACGGATTCCCTCTTCCTCCGTCCGGTTCAGTTCGATCGCGTCGTACACGCGCACCGTCTGCATGATCATCCGCACTTCGTGGTAGCCGTCTTCTCTCCGGCGGACTACATCCAGACCGAGATTGATCTTTCCATATGCTTTCAGCTCCAGATGCCTGATCATCGGTCATTCCTCCCATCGTTCCCTTAGTGTAATCACACTAGATTGTATTTTTTCATTATTTTGTATACAAGCTATTATATCCTTTTTGCATACAAAATACAATAGAATCCTTGCAGGATGAAGGTACCTGAACGAATCCTATTTTTTCCGCCAATATCCGTGAAGCCGTGTTGGAACGCTTCGTGCAAAGTCGGATCTTATCCAGCTCCAGCGTTTCAAACCCATATTTCACAATCGCCCGGCAGGCTTCCAGCGCATAGCCCTGACGGCGGAACGGTTCATAAATATGATATCCCAGCTCTCCGTCCGTCAGCCCCGCCTTTCCAACCAGCACACCGTCCGCGCGGCGTTCCAGCGCCCACAAACCGCACTCGGCAAAGCGGTACTGGTGTTTCCGGTATTCCTCGCGCTTGTTCCAATCAGAAAAAGTTCCGTCGGCATCCTCAGCGGATGCCGGTTCCAATGGATCGTCCTGGGAAAATTCACGGATGATGAGGCGGTCAGTTTCAGCGATGAGCCACGGGAGAGCCAGGTGGCGGCGGACGACGCGTTCCAGGAATGTTTCATCGGCGTCTTCAGGGTCTGTAATAAGGTAAAGGCAAGATGAATAGTCGGCTGGCTGTTTTTCCCCATTTTCCCTCCATAAGCCAACAATAGCTCTCCCGGCTGCTTTCGCAGCCTGAAGAGCTTCGTTTTCATCGGAGAGAATCACCGGGTATGTCTGTCCCGCAATGGTTACTTCTCGTTCGATTGTCATAGATTATCTTTCTTTTCCTTTTTCCGGCTCCGGGTACTCCTCGCCGAAGGTGTCAACGGTCATCTTTTTGATCTTCTGCTCTTTCAGCGGACGATCGCCCCAGTCGGTGCGGACGCCGGCAATCTTGTCCACGATATCCAGACCTTCAACTACCTTCCCGAAGGATGCATACTGACCATCCAGATGCGGGGAAGTCTCATGCATGATGAAGAACTGGGAACCTGCGGAGTTCGGGTCCATCGCACGCGCCATAGAGAGAACGCCCTTGGTGTGCTTGAAATTGTTCGTAAAACCATTCTGGCTGAACTCACCCTTGATGGTATACCCTGGACCGCCCATACCATTTCCATTCGGGCATCCGCCCTGAATCATAAAGCCCTTGATGACACGGTGGAAGATCAGACCATCATAAAAGCCCTTCTTGATCAGGCTGATAAAGTTGTTGACCGTGTTCGGCGCAATCTCTGGGTAGAGCTCTGCCTTCATGATATCACCATTTTCCATCTCAATGGTAACAACTGGATTTTTCATGTATGTTTCCTCCTGAATTTTAAAAAATACCTCATTAAGTGGTCACATTATACCATAAAAACGTTCGAAAATCGACCGTTTTTCGTTCCATATTTGTCCATCTTCTTTACATTTCGTAAGTTTCTCCTCACATTTCATTCACATTTATGGCTTAAGATGTATATCACAATGTCGAAATGGACATTCTATGCGAAAAGATGAATGTTGCGCTCAGGAATCATCATCTGTCCTGCATCATACATCTGTGAGCAAACCAAGTCAAAAGAAAGGTTGGTAATGTACTATGAAAAAAACATATTTTGCAATCCTGGGCGCGGCTGCGATCCTCTCGCTCGCAACCGCCTGCTCTTCCACAAACGTGAATGAATCGACTGCTAATGAATCGTCCCAGTCCGCCTCCTCCGGGTCCAGCTCGAATGGCATGGACGAAAGCAGCCCGATGGATGATTTAAAAGAAGACGCCAAAGACACCCTTCTTCCATCCGAGGGAACTACCGATACAAAACAGTCCACAATGACCGGTACGATCAGCGACATCAAAGACTTTATGTTTACGATCACCGCCGACGGAACCGATTATGCATTCAACTTCGAGCAGGATCAGAAACCAGATGGGCTTTCTGATGTAAAAGATGGGGATAAAGTTACCGTAACGTATACGGGAACCGTCAGCGAGGTGGATGCATTCAGCGGAACCGTTTTATCAGTTAAAAAAGCGGAATAAGGATTGTTGACGTTACTGTTCACGCATACGTGCCCAGTAACGGAATTTGCCGTGGCTTCGCATTTAAATACGGCAAATTCCTGCTACCACCACGTTTTCTTACGGCACTTTCGGTTCCAAAAGTGCCTACCCGTGTACAGTAACTTGCTGACACACTTTATACCCATATTTTTTATGGCAGTCTTGACAGACGAAGCACGCAAATTATCTGCGTTTCCTGCCCAGGCTGCCATTTTCGATCCTCTGAACATAAGATATATTTATCGTAATCATGGAATCTATGTTCCGCGTTCATATTTCGTTCACACTTCATTAAAAAACCTTTTACACAATTAACATGGTTTCTTCACGATTTTTCCCTATACTATAACCATAGCAACAAGCAATGCTTACAAATTTTTTTCATAATACCGAGCTGAGTTTATATCAGCTCTCCTCCCTTTTTCAATACCAAAAGACCTCTCACTGCTGGAGAGGTCTTTTGTTGTATCTGAATTTTTCAACTCTCTCACCGTTCCGGTCTTCGTACCTTCCTGCCAAGCAGCACCAGCGCTGCAAGGTTTGGCACCGCCATCAGCCCATTGAAAATATCAGATACCGCCCAGACGGCTTCCATCCGGCTGACGCAGCCGAGAAAGACCGAGGCAAGATAGCCTCCGTGATACAAAATACATATTTTGTCGGCACGCTTCTGTGGGACATCCCGCATCAGCCATCCAAGTGCCTGATCGCCGATGTAAAACCAGGCAAGGATCGTGGCAAAGGCAAACAGCACCATGCACGCCGCCGTCACTATGCCGCCTGCATTTCCAAAACGGGCTGCCAGAGCCGCCGCCACCGCGCCGCTGCCGCCCAGGGAATCGATCTTCCCGGTCAGATTGTGCGGAAATACACAGAGCAGTAAAAAAGCGGTCAGGCTGCACCCTATGATCGTATCGAAAAACACCTCGAAAATCGCCCACATTCCCTGTTTCTGCGCTTCCTGCCTCTGTCTTAGCCTCCCCTTTCCCTCACTCATCCCATGCAGCACCGCCAGACTCCCCAGGCCCGCCTCATTGGAAAACACACCGCGCGATACCCCGCTCCGGATCGCCGCTGCCATTCCGTACCCGGTCATCCCGCCCGAAATTCCTGAAAAATTCAAAATACTGCTTCCATCCGTCTGTCCTGCATTATCTGCCAGTCCAAATGCCCCGCCCACAATTTTCCCCAATACTTCCGGTATCTGATCGTAAAAGCTGAACACGGCGATTCCACCTGCCAGCAGATACAGCCCCGCCGATACCGGTACCAGCACCGAAGCCGTCCATCCGATGCGTTTTGCCCCGCCAAAGAGCACCACGGCAGTCAAAACTGCCAGTATGATACCGGTTCCAAGCGGCGGCAGGGACGCTGCATAGCGCAGGCTATCCGCCAGAGCCCCCGCCTGTACCATACATCCCATTCCAAGCGACGCCAGCACGCAAAACAGGGCATAGCATTTTCCAGCGAAACAGCTTCCAACCCCATTTTCCAGATAGACATAAGGTCCGCCCCCATACAAAATTCCCAGATAAACCTCCGTATATGCCAGCGCCATCCCCAGAAATGCCGCCGCCCACATCCAGAACACAGCACCCGGACCACCGATCGCCAACGCGGCTGCCACGCCCGTGATATTTCCCGTTCCGACCGTCGCCGCCAGCGCGGTGCAGGTCGTCAAAAGCTGTCCTTTCCCGCCGCTCCCAACCGTCTCTCCCCACCAGACTCTGATATGACGGATCGGAAATCCCCGCAGACGCACCATGCAGAGGACTCCAACCGCCAGAAACAGTCCCAGAAGCCACGGTCCCCACACCATTTTCTGTACGATTCTGAGCGCTTCCATCCGAGCACCTTTCTATATCTATTTTCACTCTATCAAACCAATCTTATGATTTACTATGATATTTCATTCTCCAAGCCGTGATATTGCCTTCCGAGAACTCTCTTTCCATCCACCTTTTCTTACACTTTCTGCAAACATCCGCAAACCCCATGACAAACCAGACCGGCAGTGCTACAATAAGCATATCGGACAGGCGGACAAATTTCCAAATCTCTGTCCTTCTGGAAAGGATGAAAACAATATGCCAGGTTTTACCACGCACTATATATTCGGCATGAAAGCATACAACGATATGCCGTTCACACCCTTAAAACACACGATCGCCAAATACCGCTGGCTCTACCAGCTCGGTCTGCAGGGACCGGATATGTTTTTCTATAATATCCCGATCCTGCGCCACCGCGATTACCGCAACGTCGGTTCCTATATGCACGAACACAAGGTAAACGCCTTTTTTGAGTGCTGTCTGCGCCGTATTGGAACCATCCGCTCGCGCCAGCAGCAAGAGGAAGCCATCTCCTATCTGGCCGGATTTATAAACCATTACATTGCCGATTCGATCTGTCATCCTTACGTGTACGGGCGCATCGGCTATCCGGTGGATGCCCCGACCTCCATGCATCACGGAATGCACGCACATCTGGAAAATGAGCTCGACGCGATCCTGCTCTGGAAATATAAAAAAAAGAAGCCGTCCGAATTTAACCAGACCGCCACGATCTGTCTAAATGGACAGGAAATCCAGTTTATTTCCCATTTCCTGGCTTCCTGCATCAACGAAACCTATTATCCGATCACCTACCGCAACAACTTCCAGGTTACTCCGGCGATGGTGCACCGCTCCATCTGGGCGCTGCGCTTCGGCTGCCGGACACTCTCGGACAAGAACGGCAAGAAAAAATTCGGCATTGCACAGGTCGAATCCATCTTCGTCAACCACCCAGTTGCTTCCGCGAAAATGGTAACGGACTCCGTAACCGACTACCGGAGCAGCTGTAACCTAAACCACGAAGCATGGAGCAACCCGTGGGATCCGACCCGCGTCTCAACCGCCTCGTTTGTTGATCTCTTCCATGAAACATTGGACAAATGCAGCCGTGTCTATGCGCTTTTAAACAGCGCCGTCACAGACAACATGCCGTTAGATAAACAGGATTTATCGCCGCTTTTGGCTGAACTGGGGAATGAGTCTTATCACAGCGGACTACCCGTTGATTAAAAACACGTACTTCGGTTCCTGGTAAATAAAAGCTGTCATATGAGAAACACTCATCTGTTTCTCATATGACAGCTTTTGTGATCACTTTTCTCTATTATACACAGAAAATATCCCGTGTCTGTGCAGACAACCTCTTATTCTGCGCTCTCTGTCTCTTCCTCCGCCTCAGTCGTATCGTACTCGCCTGCTGCTTCTTTCTCTTTCACCTTGGAAATCAGCTCTTTGGTATCCGGAAGTTTGAAATCCGCGCCAGCCTCATAGGAACCGCTGATAAACCATGCGTCCTCGTTATCCTGGTCGCTCTCCGGAACGATGCTGTAGGACAGTGCATACTGTTTCCACAGTCCGCCGTAGGAATCTTCACCGGACATCTCAATCGAGAAGTCCTGGGTGTGGACAATGTCGTTGAATCCCTTGATTAGATCTTCCGCATAAGTTCCTATCTGATCATCCGGCAGATCATCCGCAACTACCCATATCAGCATGATCTGTTTCTTGTTCGGCTCCATATAGAAATGGAAATCGCGGCCGTACTCGTAGGTACTTGTATCCTTGAACATGTCTTCCGCGTCCGTGCTGACCTGTGTCCAGTCAATCTCAACATTTTCCTGTGTCTCAAAATTCGGATCTCCGACTACCGTCTCAGAAGTCGGTTTTACAATCGTACTCTCCGTGCATCCGCTGAGCAGCGCCATACACGCAACCATCATTATCAGAAGTTTTTTCATCGTGTTCTTCTATCCCTTCATTCACTCATTCACAGCCGGAACCAGTCCGAACCGCATGGATATTATATAATATCGCCTTTTGTTTTTGTAGTCATTTTAGAAAAATTCAAAAAATCTTCATACTTTCCAAAATCTCCCGTAAACAATCCATCCGGACCATTTTACCGCCATTTAGCGCATTCAGGTTGTCAATCCAGATCCTCAACCGTAAGCTCTGTGTCATCCTCCTGCACACCCTGCTGTGCTTTGGCATCCTCTGCCTCTTTCTGTGCAAGTTTTTCTTTCAGCGGCTTCTTTTCCGTGGAACCAGTTCTTGCTTTTCCACTCTCTGCCAGCCGGGACGCGGCTGCATCTGCCGCCGGAACCTGTCCTGAACCAGATCGCACATCCATGTCAGACTCCGCCTGCTCTGTGCTCTCATCTGCCTCCGCTGTGCCAGACGCCCAGTAGGACGCGCCCATCCGCTTTTCAAGCAGTTTTTCAAACTCTTCCTGCGAACAGCCGATCTCCTGCAGACGCTGTCTTCTCCGTTTTCTCCGGTCCTCCTGACGTCTCTTTTCTTCCTGCTGACGCCGGTAGAACAGCCATACAAGCGCCGCACACGCCGCTGCCAGAAGCACACTGACGACCACAATCAGCACCGTTCTCACCGATACTTTCGGAAGTTTCGGCAGGGTCAGGTGGAACGAAGATTTCGCCTGCTTCGATTTTCCGGACGCACCTGTATTGGATGCTGCCGAATCCGATGCCGTATTTCCGTCATCCGAAGCCGTCTCCCCGTTTGCTTCCGCTTCTGCCGCCGATGCGCTGATCAGATACACCTGTCCAATCTTGCGGTCATTGTATTTGTAAGAAAGCAGCGCCACCGCACCCTGCGGCGCATCCTCCGGCAGATCTGTTACCACCGTCTTCTCCGCATCCGCAAACGAAGCATCCTTCGGGAGCGTGATGACTGCCGACGTATCCATCGTTAAATCGGACGGCTGATAGCTATTGTCTCCGATCTGCACCGGCTGATCGCCGCTTGTGTATGCCGTCTCATTTTCCGAAATATTTACATTTTTAAACCGTAGAAAGCCGAAATCCAGCAATGCAATCGTATCCTGATAATGGGTTGCCTGCGTACTCTTCATCGTGACCGCGATCTGGCGTCTGTCATCCTTGATCGCATAGGTAACAAGCGTCTGCCCGGCAATCGATGTGTAACCGGTCTTTCCGGCTACCGCATATGGATAATAGTTCGGACTCTCTGTGTCAGTCGTGATAAGAAGCTTGTGCTCCGGCTGGATGGTCACACCGTCCGGATTGTTCTTCGTCGCCGGTAAGCGGTAGCTCTTATCCTTACTGATCGTTAAAAGCGTGTCATTTTTATACGCCGCCGATGCGATCAGCGCCATATCATACACCGAGGTGAGCTGTGTGTCGTCATTCAGACCGGACGGATTCGCAAAATGGCTGTTCTCACAGCCAAGCTCCGCCGTCTTCTCGTTCATCATCTTCACAAAACCGTCGCGGCTTCCGCCCACATGCTCCGCCAGCGCATTCGCCGCCTGGTTGGAAGAACGCATCAGCAGCAGGTAGAGACAATCGCGCACCGAAAGCGTGTCGCCCTCCTCGATGGAGTTCTTGTTTCCGCTGCCATCTTCCACGTTGTAAACAGCATCGTGGGAAAATGTGATCGTATCATCCAGACTGCTGTTCTCTATGACTACGAGCGCCGTCAATATTTTCGTGATACTTGCCGGCGCCTTCTGCACATGGATGTTCTGCCCGAATAAAACCGCCCCGGAGTCCGCATCCATGACAATGCCTGCCTCCGACTCGATCCCCGTATCCGAGGGCCAGTCCGGCTTTGCAAATGCCGTCATCGGCATTCCGGCAGCCATCAGTGCCGTGATCATCAAACTTATCAGTAAACGTCTTAATCTCTTCATACGATTCCTTCCTGTCAGCTTTCCTTTTCCGGAAATCCTTTTGTATCATGAACGATATAAATTGGACGATCCTTCAATTCTGTAAACAGGATCGCGATATACTCCCCGATAATTCCCACAATCACGAACAGCATCGCGAACATAAAGCATAAAAGCACTACGATCGTCGCGTAACCATTGGGCGTTCCTTTGACCGCCCACTCATAAATCGTTTCCAGCATCACGAGCAGCCCCAGAAAGCCCACGATAATTCCCGAGTAAATGCCGAGCTTTAGCGGCAGATCCGAAAAGCAGAGAATCGTATTGATCGAAAATTTAAATAATTTCCGGATGCTGTACTTGCTCTCGCCCGCCACCCTAGCTCTCGCCTCATACTCGATGGTCGTCCGGTTAAATCCGATATTCTGCACATAGCCGCGCAGGAAACGCACTTTTTCCCGGTAATTGGTCTTTAACACCTGCGCCGCATTGGCAGTCAGCGCAAAGAAATCGGATGCGTTATTTTCCAGCTTCACATCTGAAATCTTGTTCAAAAATTTATAAAAAGCAGAAGACGTCAGGTTTTTGATGAATCCAGCCGATTTATTTTTCGTCCGGACCATGTTGATAACCTCATAGCCCTCTTCAAATTTTTCGATTATCTGCGCCACACATTCCGGCGGATGCTGCAGATCGGCATCCATACACACGATGCCCTCCCCGCTGCTGTGGTCCAGCCCCGCAAGCATCGCCGCCTCATGGCCAAAGTTACGGGAAAAGTTGATCACACGTACCCGCGGATCCGCTGCTGCCAGTTCTGCCAGAATCTGACCCGAGGCGTCCGCACTTCCGTCGTTGACAAAAATCAGTTCGTAATTCCATGGCAGCGCCTCAAAAACCGGAATTGCCTCCCGATAGAACTCATGCAGCGCCTTTTCCTCGTTGTAAACAGAAATCACGATCGAGATCGTCTTTGGTTTCTGTCCGTTCATATTTTCCATCCTGTTCTGCATGGTTGACTGTCTGGTTTCATTTTTCTTCTTATCTTCCATGCTGTCTGTCCGTTTTTTCTTATCTTTCTTACTCATATTTCATCTTTCAATTAAGTATCCGGGTCATCCAAAATTTCGATCGCTATCGAAGAATGTGCCGGAACCCGTTTTTCCACCGGCGGCAGCGTCATATAGTCGCCGTAAATCCACTCCAGCACATGCTCATAGCCCACCGGCACCATCAGCTTTGTGTCCTCAAACGGCAGATCCACCGCGTGCTCGCACCATGCGCCCTCCAGCGTTACATAGAGATAATCCGGCTGGTAATTGCTGTAATACCAGTGTTTCGTCTTCTTTTTGCGATCCTTCGCCGCTGCAAGTCTCTGCAGCTTAAATAAAACCGGCATCGGGACAAGGTGTCCCACACCTGCCAGCACACCAACCCGCAGCTTATCCATCAGGCTGTATTTGCTGAAATCAATCTGATCACGGTATGCGATCGCCATTCCATAAATGACCTTCTGAAGAAATTTTGCGCTCCACGCGCCCACCTTACTATCCGGCAGGCGGTCAAGGACGAACAGATCCACCCAGAGATGGTTTAATTTTCCCTCATAAAACTGCATCTGCTCATTGTCCTCATGGACGCGGCTGTTGTCATAGATGACGCGCGTTGTAAAATCATAAAACACCTTGCCACCCCGGATCTCCTCCGGGCGCAGCAGGGACATTCCCTCCGGCAGCTCCCGCGGCGCCACCTTCAAAAACATCTCATAATTGGCACGTGTAAATGCCAGATCGACATCATCATCCCACGGGATAAATCCCTCATGACGCACCGCGCCCAAAAGTGTCCCGGAATCCAGCATATAGGAAATCTTGTATTTCCGGCAGATCCGGTCTATCTCCTTCAAAAGGCGCAGATTCGCCCGGTGAACCTTCTCAAGCCCCGGATACGGCGGCAGTTTGACCGCCCTGCGGCTCTCTGATTTTTCCTCATTCATGATGGTTGTCCCCTCATTTTCTCCTGTAACTGTTCATTCTCTGTCACAGCTGCTCATTTTTACAGGCATTTTCTTACAGGCAGAGTATCTCCCCACCTGTGAATTACCGCGGTCCCCGTCCCTACTGACGGCATGCCTCACGAAGTGTCTTTGCCATATAATCAATCATTTCATCTGTCATGCCTGGATAAACGCCGACCCAGAAGGTATCACGCATGATACGGTCGGTATTTTCCAGAGTTCCGGCTACGCGGTAGCCGCAGTTTTCTTTCCGCATCTCATCAAAGCACGGATGCTTGATCAGGTTTCCGGCAAAGAGCATACGCGTCTGCACGCCCTTTTCCTCAACATATTTGACTACCTTGTTCCGATCCACGCCCTCTTGGCAGGTCAGAAGGAAACCAAACCAGCTCGGATCGGAATGCTCACAGGCAACCGGCAGGATATATGCGTCCTCGGTTCCGGCAAGTCCCGCTTTCAGACGGGCGAAATTGTGTTTTCTGCGCTCCACGAAGGATGGAAACTTTTCAAGCTGCGCGCAGCCGATCGACGCCTGCAGGTCGGTCGCCTTTAAATTATATCCAAAATGGGAGTATACATATTTATGGTCGTAGCCAAGCGGCAGCTCACCATACTGGCGGTCAAATCGGTGACCGCAGAGATTATCGCAGCCGGACGGGCAGACACAGTCGCGTCCCCAGTCGCGGAAGGAACGGATAATCTTGTTTAAAAGCGGATTGTCCGTGTACACGGCGCCGCCCTCGCCCATCGTCATGTGGTGCGGCGGATAAAAGCTGGACGTTCCGATATCTCCGATCGTACCGGTAAAATGCCACTCGCCGTTCAGCTCATAGCGGCTTCCGAGGGCATCACAGTTGTCCTCCACCAGCCACAGGTTATGACGGTCACAGAATTCTTTTACCTTCTGTAAATCAAACGGATTTCCCAGTGTGTGGGCGATCATAACCGCTTTCGTCTTCTCTGAAAGCGCCGCCTCCAGCTTATCGGCGTCGATGTTGTATTGTGGAATCGTCACATCCACAAACACTGGAACTGCGCCATACTGGATCGCCGGGGTTACCGTCGTCGGGAAACCTGCCGCAACCGTGATAATCTCATCGCCGCGGCACACCCGACGCTCTCCCAGCAATGGGGAAGTCAGCGCCATAAATGCGATCAGGTTCGCGGAGGAACCGGAGTTTACAAGGGAACAGTATTCGACGCCCAGGTAGTTCGCAAGCCCCGCCTCAAACTGATCGGTGTAACGTCCGGAGGTCAGCCAGAACTCCAGCGCACTGTCTACCAGATTGACCATCTCATGGTTATCGTAAACACGGGACGCATACGGAATCCGCTGTCCCTCGGTAAATTCTTTTTTCTGATTATGATATTTATCACAATACTCTGCCACCAGATCGAGAATCTGCTGACGCGCAGCCTCTTTTCCGTCCGACAGGGTTACTTTTTCTTCTGACATGTTTTTCCTCCTGCTTTTGCTACCGTTCTCTGCCGCAGCCGTATCAGCTCTGCCTGCTGCCAGACACACCTTTCGTGCAGCCGCCTGCATCTATCTATGTTTCTTCAAACCGAGCCGCATACGCCCGGATCTGCTCATCCGTCACCTCGCGCATATCTGCTCCGGCAAGCCACTTCTTCGACCATTCCACCGTCGCAGCCATCGCCTCTTCTACATGGAAGTGCGGCTTCCAGCCAAATACCTTTTTCACTTTGGAACAATCCAGTTTCAGAAAATTCGCCTCATGCGGACCTCCGTCATAGCGGTTGATCCAATGCATCCCGCCGCCCCATGTTTCACAGAACAGATCCGCCAGACGTCCTGTATTGACGCAGTCACAGTCATCCGGTCCGACGTTGTAGCAGCCCGCCAGCTCCGCATTTTCCCACTGCGACTTTGCCACCGTCAGATACAAAAACAGCGGCTCTAACACATGCTGGAACGGGCGCGTCGAATGCGGATTCCGCACGATGATCGGCTCTTTCTTTTCCGCTGCACGCACGCAGTCCGGCACGATCCGGTCCGCCGCAAAATCACCGCCGCCGATCACATTGCCAGCACGACAGGTTGAGACGGCGCAGCGGCCGTCCGTGAAGAACGACTGCTTATAGCTGTGTGTCACCAGCTCCGAACAGGATTTGCTATTGGAATACGGATCATAGCCGTCCAGCGGGTCATTTTCGCGGTAACCGTACTCCCATTCCTTATTTTCATAAACCTTGTCCGTCGTCACATTGACGAGAGAGCGGACGGATTCACATTGTCTGGCGCATTCCAGCACATGAACCGTACCCATGACATTCGCCGCATACGTGCCGACCGGATCCCGGTACGACTCGCGCACGATCGGCTGCGCTGCCAGGTGGAGTACAATCTCCGGCTTCGTCTCATCAAACACCTGTTTTAAATGGGCAAAATCGCGCACATCCCCATCCACATGGTGAATCGTCTCCCCCAGATGCAGGATCTCAAACATCGACGGCTCGGTCGGCGCTTTCAGCGCGTAGCCGGTCACCTCCGCCCCCGCCAGATGGAGGATGCGGACCAGCCAGCTTCCCTTAAAGCCTGTGTCACCGGTCACAAGGACCCGTTTTCCTTTATAAAAATCAAGAAGTTCCATGGTTTTCCTCTTTTTAATTAATTTCGTGATTTCATCACTCCATTATCTTTGCTGAGTGCTCTTATTATATCATACTTTCTTACAGGATTTGTGTATATTCCTTGAATTTTCCCTTACAGTACATTATTTCCACAGCTTCCAGGGCGCATTGCCTTCCTGCCACATCTGTTCCAGCTGCATCTTGTCACGCTGGGTATCCATACATTTCCAGAAACCGTCGTGGCGGTATACCATCAGCTGTCCGTCCTTGGCAAGCTGCTCCAACGGCGCTTTCTCAAAGACGGTATCATCGCCCTCGATATAGTCAAAGACGCCCGGTTCGAGTACCATGAAGCCGCCGTTGACGATCTTGCCGTCATCATCGTTCTTCTCACGGAACTCGCGGATGTGTCCGTCGCTGTCAACATCCATGACACCGAAACGCTGTCCGATGTTGACGCCGGTCAGGGTCGCGATCTTGCCGTGCTGCTTGTGGAATGCCACCAGCGCGTCCAGATCCACGTTGGAAACGCCGTCGCCGTAGGTCAGCATGAACGTCTCATCCCCAATGTAATCGCGGATACGTTTGATACGACCGCCCGTCATCGTGTGCAGTCCGGTATCGACCAGCGTCACGCGCCACGGCTCGGAATAATTGTTATGCACCTGCATCTCGTTCTTCGCCAGATCGAAGGTCACATCCGACGTATGCAGGAAATAATCGGCAAAATACTCTTTTACTACATACTGTTTGTAGCCCAGACAGATCACAAAATCATTGAACCCGTACTGGGAATAGTGCTTCATGATATGCCAGAGAATCGGCTGTTCTCCGATCTCGATCATTGGCTTTGGTTTTAAATGGCTTTCCTCGCTGATTCGTGTGCCGAATCCACCCGCTAATATTACAACTTTCATTGCACTTCTCCTTTTGTCCATCGTTTTTATCGAAATATATTCAAATGGTTTTCTTCCAAAATTCTCATCGCATCCCGCACTGCATCCGGGTCGTTATGCAGGTAGGTTTCCAGATCCTCATCGCTCGCCGTCCGGTAATTCAGTCCCAGCTCCCTTGATACCTGTAAATATGCTTTCCGGTACGGCGCTGTCCGGATTTCTGCCCGGGTTGTCCATGCATTTCCAAAGACCGTCAGCACGGTAAATGCCAGCATACAGACCTTTAAAAGTGTGCGGGCTGCCCGTTTCTCCGGCACGCGTGTTTTCGCCTTATCTGCCTCTGTTTCCTGCGCCTTTTCCCGGCACATACTCCAGACGAGTGCAAACGTAAGCAGAATTCCTACAATTCCCATCTGATACTGTATCTCGTACCGCGAGGACATCCCGTACTCGTCCTTCAGGAAAATCCACCGCGCCGCCAGCACCAACAGATGGTTACAGCCGCCGCTGAGAACCAGCAGAAGCGGAAAAATTGTCTTTTTATAAAGCTGAAACCGCACATTCAGATACAGTGCCAGCAGATACGAAACAAACACTGCCAGCCCCAGCAGATACACCAGATGCAGCCGGACAAACCAGGGGCTTCCTGCCTCCAGCTCCTGAATCTGCGCCACGCCGATCACCGACGATGCCACCGCTTTCAACAGAAACCGCAGGAAAAAGAGCGGCTGGGCGGCAAATTCCTGAGCGATTGAAACATCCGTCACTGCTCCACGGTGCACGTAAACTGCCTGTGAATTGCTCCAAAGATATAATACCATCGCAAGAACCGTTGTCAATGCCCCGATGCACCAGGTTCTCCGGCACTTTCGGCTCCAGGAGCGGTTGCTTGTTTCAGCATCCCCGCGCCGATCCGCCAGCCACAGTGCGCCGTATGCCAGCACCAGAATCACCGCATAGCCGCCGCTGTACGGTCCTGCCACCAGCACGACCAGCAGGATCGGCAGAATTGCCAGAAGCACCCGGTCAGACATATTCCGGCACCGGGTCGCCGCTGCATGGTCGAGGACTGCAAAATGGAATAAAAATCCGGAGATCGACAGAGTGCAGACCCAGCCGGTCCCGTTCGTCATCATTTCCCATTTATTCAGGCTGAAATATACAAACTGAATCAACAGGAAGGAAAGATAGCCGACCGAGCGGTTCCGCTCTGCGTAGAGCGCCAGCACCGCCGCGCCAGCACCCAGGCTCAAAACACCCAGAATCATGTCAAAATACGTATTATAGCCAAATAGTTTCACATTGATGATGCGCCCCAGATACGTGATCGGAACGCGCGTCAGGATATCCGGTACAAAGAATTTCGCCGGATTTGTCACATCCGGCAGATACGAATTGACCAGCCGGATATAATCCGAATACGCCACATTGTCCGAGGCATGAAATATATACCAGATATAAAACAAAATCCCCAAAATAACCGGAAGCCCTAAAAATACACGGCGTTTCATCCGTTTCTCCTCTTTAAAATGCTCAGCTGGTTCAAGTAAAGTTCAAATAACTGACGGTGTTTCTTCGTAATAACCTCCAGAATCACACCACTGATCCACAACAGGAACGAAATCACATAGAGCCCGGAACACGCGATCAGAGTCGGGAACTTCGGCACCATGCCGGTTGCCAGATAGCCGCTGAGCACCGGCGCGAAAAATGCCGTTGCAATCGCAAAACAAATGAGTCCCAGCCATCCAAAGAACGCAAATGGCTTGTAATCCCGGAAGAGTCTCGCGATCGTGCGTAGCACCTTAAATCCATCCGAAAACGTATTTAACTTTGACACACTTCCCTCCGGGCGGTCACGGTATCCAACCGGGATCTCCACCAGCTTAAAGTTCTTGTCCAGCGCATGGATGCTCATCTCCGTCTCAATCTCAAATCCGGTCGAAAGAATCGGAAAGCTCTTGACAAATTCATAGTTAAATGCGCGCGCGCCTGTCATGATATCCTTGATATTGCTCTTGAAAATCAGGTTGATAAGCCCACGCACCAGACGATTTCCCGTATTGTGGAACGGACGCTTATTTTCGGTAAAATACGTCGAAGAAAGGCGGTCGCCGATGACCATATCCGCTTTTCCCTGTAAAATCTGGTCTGCCAGCTTTCTCGCATCCTCCGCCGGGTAGGTGTCATCGCCGTCCGTCATGACATAGCACTCCGCGTCAATGTCGCGGAACATGCTGCGGATGACATTTCCCTTGCCCTGCTGGTATTCATAGCGCACAACCGCGCCTGCCTCCCTGGCAATCTCATCCGTGTGATCCGATGAATTATTGTCATATACATAGATCGTTGCCTCCGGCAATGCCTCGCGGTAGTCCTTGACCACCTTGGCAATCGTCTGACCTTCATTATAACACGGAATTAATACCGCTATCTTGTCCATTTTTCTCCTCCCGTTTTCACTCTTCCACCGTTTTGGCGAACCATTCCGGATTGATCACAACAGCCCGTTTTGTCTCAGCTGTACTTACCAATTCCAATTTTATCTCTCTCTGAAGCCCTGTCAGATCAAGCTGTACTTCCATCGGTTCATATTCCTTCTGTCCCGCCTGGATCACAGCAGCCGTCCGGCTGTTTGTCCCATCCGAGGCGATGATTTCCACTTCAAATGGCTGCTTCAGCACCCAGTAGTCCGGATCACACAGAACCGCCCGGATAGTCGGATGATCGTCCCCGCTGGTATTCTCCCAGCGCCATTCTGGTACTTCTTTTTCCGGTTCCTGTGCATCCATGAAAATCTCCTGTGTGCGGTACCAGCAGTTTTCGCGTCCATGCGCCATCTCAAGCCCTGCCAGTGTAAAGGACTGGCTGCCCTGCAGGATTGTTTCCTGATACTCCATATCATGCACGTACCATCCCGCCTCATTCATCCATTCCAGATAGCTTTCCAACGTCTCAAGTCCCTGTGGGATCATGTCATAGACGCCCTCGCCTGCCTCCATCGCCGCCTCGATTTCATCGATATAGGCGTCTTTCTGCTCCGAAAGCTCATTGACGATCGAATACCGGTTCCAGACCGGCACATCTTCGCCTGCAAGACGCGCATAACTTCCCACATCCGACCAGGTCAGGAAAATGCGGTCAATTTTGGAACGTTCTTCCGGTGTAAACAGCTGATGATCGTGAAATACGTAAGGCAGGTTGCTGCGGATACTCTCACGGCTCACCGCCCGCATCGCCCATTCCCTGCCGTTCCAGACACAGGTGTAAGCATCGTAAGCGCGCCCGGCGTAAACAACTATAAACATAATTGCAAATACAACGCCGCCTGTCAGCCTGGGAGAAATGGAAGCCATTCCCTGCAGCACCAGGCACCCGCAAAGCATTCCGACAAATAAGATTCCGCCCATAAAATAGCGGCTGTGTCCCGTCGTTGCCGCCCAGAGAATAAAGGATGCGGCATACAGCAGAAATAGGGTTCCCGTCCTGCTTCTGACCCGCTTCCAAATCCAGCAGAGCCCGGCTCCCGCCGCTCCCAGATACATCAGCGCCAGATCCAGGTTGTATTTCGCCGGGATCTCACTCAGGCGGTAATCCGGATGCCGAATCATCGAATATGCCCACAAAAGAAACTCTTTTATATTGCTGGGTCCCCATCTCGGGTCCTTAAAGTCCGTATCCCCAAAATACGGCGAATGAAACAGGCTGTTATAATAAGGATAAACTGGATTTTTCATCGCTATCCCATTGTAAATCAGGTACACGCTGACGGGAATCACCCCCGTCACCAGACACCCCAGAAACAGCTTCGGTGTCAGATACTTCCGGATTTTCCACAGATACAGAAGCACCAGCGGCACCAGATACACGATATTCGTCATCTTGAGGCAGAACAGGATTCCACCAAACAGGCAGAATAAAACCGCCTCGTGCTCCCGCTTCGCCTCATCCAGCCCGCGCAGAAGCAGAAATACCATTTCCAGCAGAAACGGCAGCGCCAGAAGCTCGACCATGTAGCTGCCGCTCTCCTGAATCAACTCCAGGCGGCTGACAATCAGAAATGCCAGTACCGGCGCAAGATGCTTCGACCAGCTGCATTTTCTTTCCAGCCGGTCTGCCTCCATGCTCAGGAACACCGTTACCTGCCGATAAATCACAAGCATCGCCAGTGCGTTTAACATTGTCCCCATCCGAAGCCCAAAAAGCGCCCTGAATGGATAAAACATCCGGTCGCCCAGCCGGAAACCGAACATCTGGAACCGTCCCGGTATCACATGATAATGAAGGTTGTCTACAAATCCGGGAATCTGCGACAGCAGGTGATAGTTCTGCGTATCATAGCTCTGATCCGGTGCAAATCCCTTGACCGAAAAGAACGCCAGGATGAACAAGCTTCCCGCTATAAAAAGCGGACTAACTCCCGCATGGTCCCATTCAAATCTTCCGATTACCGCCATGACAGCGCCACCTAAAACGAGCGCTGCCGCCCGCGACAAAACCGTTCCCTGTGGTACATGTAAAAGCCATGCCAGAAGATCCAGCACTTCCAGCCACCAGATAAAAAGCGTATAGGCAAGCAGCACTGCAAAGCTGCGGGTAGTGACTCTCCATTTCGCCGTTTTGTCTGCCGGCCTGTTTCCAAATAACATACTTTTCCCTTGTAATCATCCAGTTTTCTTCATGAACCTGCTGAATCATTACTTCCTTTCCATGAAACAAAATATATCCTAAAAGAAATATTCTTCCAGCATCAGGCACAGTGCATGGTACACCGGAAGATGCAACTCCTGAATCTTAAATGTCTCCTGCTCCGGCACGACAATCGCAGTGTCGCTGTACCCACGGATCCGCCCGCCGTCGCGTCCCAGAAGCCCGATAACCTTAAGCCCCTTTGCCTTTGCCGTCACGGCTGCATACAGGACATTTTTTGAATTGCCCGAGGTTGAGATTCCGAGGAACACATCCCCCTCTTTTCCATATCCAAGCACCTGTTCCGCATAAGTCATGCTGCCGTCCACATCATTCATAAATGCGGTGGTCAGTCCTGCATGACCAGTCAGCGCGATCGCCGGAAGTCCCTGCTGCAGCTTTTCGGAAAGTTCCACTCCCATCTGCGGATCCACCGTTTTCAGTGCCTTTTCTATCTCTTCCGAAACTGGGCGTTTCTTCACAAACCCCTTCATCAGCTCGCCCACGATGTGCTCCGAATCCGCACAGCTTCCGCCATTTCCGGCAATCAGAAGTTTTCCGCCGCGCTCATAGCACTCTTTCAGCGTCTCATACGCAGTGCGAATATCCGCTTTCACCGGTGCAAGAACCGGATAGCGGCTGATCAGCTCGTCTAGGTACTCGTATTCCTTCATGATTTCTATTTCCTCCTGTCAGGTTTTTCGATGTCTATTGAGCTTCTGCATCATAAAATAAATACTCCTGCTCAAACATTTCCAGATTGTTCTGCGCTTCTTCCTCCGGCACCGCTGTGTCGGATACCCGCGCAAGCATATTTCCATTTTCAAAAAACAGATCGGTCAGGCTGCCTCTGCGGATCAGCTCCCGCAGAAGATCCAGACTCCACTCCCAGCTTCCCGGTCCCAGATAGCCTGCTTCCGCGTAGACATAATCTGTCTTCGCATACGCTATATAGGTTTCAAACGCCTCCGGCGAGTTGACGAGTTCGACGTTGCCCCACGGCGATGTAATATCCTTATACGACTCCACATTGCACGGGAACTGCAAACAGTACGGATGCGTTCCAAATGCGATCACCCGGTTTTCCGGATCCTGCGAGACTTCCTGCCAGATCAGCGTGTTTCCCTTTTCCTCCATCCGCGCCTGTTCCTGCGCCCGGTGGTTGACACGCCCTTTATTCAGAAGATGAATCTCCGAAAATCCAGCCGTCCACGCCCAGCTGCTGATCGCCGTGACAATCAGATTTAATACCAGCAACGGCGCCAGGCACTTCGACGCAAGCGGATAAAAGCCGATTTTCTTAAAATACACCATCGCCCGGCATGCCCCCAGAATCAGCATAGAATACAGAAGCATGAAATAATTTCCGTCGATCTGGTAAAGCATCGACAGGCTGATCAGGCTGACGAGCACAAATGGGAAGAAAATTACCAATGCCGCGTTCCAGATATGGGACTGCTCATCTCCCTTTTTGGAGAAAATCCCATAAAGCACCAGCATCACAATCAGCACCGCCATCAGCGAGGTTCCCCACGCCAGAATTACATGCCCCATATCTTCACCCTGCGGCTGCATCAGCATCTGCCAGATGCGCCGCGCCAGCACATGAAGCGTTGATTCCTCCTGATAATTCTGCGGCAGCTCCGAGGTAGCAAATGGGTATTTCATTTTAAAACCAAACAATGCAAAAATCGAAGTAAACACCGAAGTGACCGGCATTCCCGTGATCTTCATCGTCCGCGCCCAGATACCGGCCAATGCCCCAAACGGCAGGCATAAGGAGCCAATCAGGCGGACCATATGGTGAAACAGGTCAGCCGCCGCCCCGCGCTCATGAAACCAGAACCACAGAAGGTACAGCCCCATCATGCCAAATACGGCAGTGGAAAAGACCAGGGAGGTCGGCTTCATCGTGAGGGACAGGAAATAGGAACCGGCTACCCCGGAGAGGAATATCCAATGATTTTCATACACATGAATATACTGAAAGAAACATCCCAGCATAATAAGCTGCAGCAGCCACGTAATCAAATCCGCCTTGGCTGTGAGCGCCATATTCATGATGCCCGGCACCGAAACCGTCAAAACAGCTGCCATAATTCCCGGCAAGACGCTGTGATACGTTAGTTTCTTCTCTGTTCCCGCCTCCCGGCTCTCTGTCTCCTGCTTTCGATTGCCCGTCAGCAGCACCGCATTCCAGACCATCGCCCCGATTCCCAGAACTGCCAGCCAGAGGTTAAAGAACGTCAGGTAGCTGTGACTCGCCAGATCGCAGAGCGGCAGAGTCAGCACCTCAAAGCCCTTCGAATACACATAGACCATGCCGACCAGCCCCGGATTCTCATACAGCCCGGTTCCGCCTGCCACAATGTACTGGGAACGCACACCATACCAGAGTGTATCAAAGTCGAGTGCGATATTCAGGCGTCCCACCTGAATCAGGAACATCAGGGCACACCAGCCAGCCGCCAGCGTCCATGCCCGGCGCACCCGGCGCGGTATTTCCCGCGATGCCCCGCTGCCAGCCGGTTTGTTACTGTTCACGCATACGTGCCCAGTAACGGAATTTGCCGTGGCTTCGCATTTTAATACGGCAAATTCCTGCTGCCACCACGTTTTCTTACGGCACTTTCGGTTCCAAAAGTGCCTACCTGTGAACAGTAACGCCTGTTTCCCTGCCTCAATCACATGAACCGACACCTTGTCCCTGCCATCCAGCATCCAGGAAAGCGTCTGCCATCCCAGGATGCACTGGCAGGAAATCGAGGAAAAATCAAAGCCCAGCGCCGCCACACCCAGAGCATAGACGCTCAGGCGCATCCAGGCGATTTTTCCAACGCCAAGGGCAGAAAGGAGGCAATACACAACGATTGCAAAGGAGGCGCCAAAAAGGAAGTCCATATAAAAAGAAAAATAAGGTCGCTCCCAGACCGTTCCCCTGAAAAACACCCGTTTTCTCAAAAACCGCCCGATCGCCAACAGGCTAATCAGATACATCGCCGACACCACCATCGGCAGAAATACCACATGAATCCAGGAAAACACCAGCACAACCGCCGTCAGCCAGTACATCCGGCTGCGTCCGCGCTTCAAAAGCGCCAGCCCCCCAAAGATCAAGACTGCCAGAATCGCAATCTCCACATACATCCGTTTCGATTCCGTGAAATGAATGTAATCCGCAAAAAAACCATTTCCCGTAAACAGCGTTTTCGCCGGAATCAGAACCGCCGCCACACAGAACAGCACCAGAAAAAGACCAGCCTTGCGCACGGCTGCGTCTGGTCGTCCGTTTTGTCTCTGATTCTGCATGTCGATGGTTCCTCTCTTTCTAGTTTATGTACTCCCGGAATCTTTTTGTGAGCCGCATTCTATATACGCCCGCCTAAAATTCCGCGCACCGCATCCAGCAGCGTCTCTGCATACGCGTCATAACCGCCCGCCGGGCAGCTTCCGTCCTCTTTTATAAGTCCAGCCGCCCTATCTTCCGCGTGTTCTTTTGCCCCATAGCCAGTTCCGACAAGGACTCCGGTCACGCCGAAGTTTTTTCCTGCCTGCGCGTCGATGCGCTTATCCCCGATCATATAGGAATGCACCTTATCAATGCCCTCCGGCAGATCGCGCTCTGCCATCTCAAACATTCCCGTCTCTGGCTTGCGGCAATGGCATTTTTTCTTATAAAGTCCAATCCCATGCTCCGGGTGGTGCGGGCAATAGTAGAACGCATCTACGTGTGCTCCGTCACGCTCCAGCACCTCATTCATATAATCATGAAGGATTTTTACATCCGCCTCGGTATAGTAGCCTCTCGCCACGCCCGCCTGGTTGGTAATGACGATCACCTTATATCCGGCCTCGTTCAGGAGACGGACCGCCTCTGCGGTACCGTCAATCAGCTTCAAATCTTCTTTTCGGTGAAGATAATTGACCTCCACGTTCATCGTGCCATCACGGTCGAGGAATACTACTTTACAGCTATTTTTACACATGGAATGTATACTCCTTATCCGGCATCTGCACCTGAATATCGCGGTAGTCCCAGCGGTCCTCATCGCAGATCCAGCTCTGAGCGCCGCGCAGTTCGAAATTCCAATCCATCAGCTGTCCGCCTGCCGCTTCCAGACGGCGCGCCACCTGATGTTTAACATTGTATGGGCAGTACACAAGAAGGAAGCCGCCGCCGCCAGCACCTAAAAGCTTTCCGCCGAGGGCGCCCGCTTTTTTCGCCTCGTCATAGAGCATATCAATCTGCGGATTTGTGATCTTGCTGCTCATCCGCTTCTTGCTCTCCCAGCCGTAATCCAGGAGGCGGCCAAAATTGTGGAGATTTCCCTTTAAAAGCTCGTCCTTCATCGCATAGGAAAGCGCCTTTACCTCGCACATCGCCTGAAATGCATCCGGTTTCTTATAGTTGCTTACCTGATCCTTGATAATATTCGCGGATACATGGATATTGCCCGTGTAGCATAACAACAGGTTATACTGCAGCTCATTGATAATATCGCGGCGGATGCGGAGCGGGTTTACCACGACGTTGTTGCGTCCGTGAAATTCGATAAAGTTAAAGCCGCCGAAGGTCGCCGCATACTGATCCTGATAACCGCCTGAAATCCCCAGATCGATCCGCTCCACGCCGTAAGCCAGATCCGCCATCGCATAATTATCCAGCGTAATTCCTTTCCAGCGCGCCATCGCGGTCAGAAGACTTACCATGACGGTCGAGGAGGTTCCAAGTCCCGAACCAGCCGGAGCATCACACTGTAAATAAACCTCGCATCCCTGCTTGATATCCATCGCCCGCAGCGCTGCCGTGACAAGATCCAGCCGTCCATCGCAGACGTAATTTTCCTTCGCATTGTACTTGACTGTCATATCAAAATCCAGGGAATGAACCGTGATCTGGTCATCATCCCTCGGAATGATCGAACAATATGCATATTTATTGATAGTACTTCCGATAATGGCACCGCCCTGTTCTACACAGAATGGTTCTACATCCGTACCGCCGCCGCCAAAGCTCACGCGCAGCGGCGCTCTTCCTCTGATTACCATGTAATGTCTCCTTTTCTTACGTCCTCCTGGAACCGGAAATAATCCTCCGGCACACCGATATCAATAAAATAGCCGTCATTTACGATGCCGCCGAGACGTCTTCCCTCCTGCATCCACCTGGGGATGCACTCATTTTCCAGCGAAACTTTTCCCTCCGGAATCTCGTCCAGCAGCGCCCGCTTCATCAGGTACACACCGCCGTTGATCGTGCCCGCCCCAGTATTGCCGTTTTTCTCATTAAAAGCGGTCAGCAGCCCGTCGGTCAGGCGCGCCGCCCCATAACGGGAAATATCCGGCACACCGCGCAGAACCAGCGCCATCTCCAGATTTTTTTCCTGCTGGATCCGGCTCAAATCACCGAAATCCATCTGATAAAATGTATCGCCATTCAGGACAAAAAACTGCTCGTCCGTCACATATTTCCCGGCATTCTTGATCGCGCCCGCCGTGCCGAGCAGCTCTTCCTCATACGCATACCGCGCCCGGATGCCAAACCGCGATCCGTCTCCAAAATATTCTTCCACCATGCCGCCCTTATAACCGACGGCAAAAATAATATCATCAATTCCGCTTTTTTTCAGCCCCTGAAGCACATACTCCAGAAACGGCTTACCTTCAACCAGCGCCATCGGTTTCGGACGATCGCTTACCACACTGCGAAGCCGCCTCCCCAGTCCGCCAGCCAGAATGATTGCCTGCATACTGTACTTCCTTTCTGTCTGTTGTTTCCAACTCAATTTTTACTGTTTTTATACTGAAAGATACAATTTTTACTTTTGTCAATCTGTCAACCGCTATTAAGTCCAGTTTAACTTATATATCTTACCACATTTCCCTGGTGATTTCCACTAGATAGGGCGGTTTTATGCTGCTCCAACTCCTGTTACTGTTCACACATGTGTGCCAAGTAACGGGAGCTTGTCGATGCTTCGCATTCCAAATCGGCATGATTCGACAGATTTTTTTATTTGGCAGACACTCTGTTCCGTGCTACAATCTTAGTTATAAATTGGGATTTGGAGGAAATGCATATGGCACGTGATATGACAAAAGGAAATATAACCGGACACCTGATTGCCTACGCGGTTCCGCTTGTTTTTGGAAATTTATTTCAGCAGCTCTACCATACGGTCGATTCGGTGGTTGTCGGACAATTTTACGGAAAAGAAGCATTGGCGGCGGTTGGCGCGGCGGGTCCGATCATGAATATCCTGACTTTTCTGATTGTGGGACTGTCACTCGGCGCATCGATTTTGATGGCAAGCTACTTTGGAGCAAAAGATTACCAGCATTTGAAAGATGAATTTGCGACCTCTGTACTCTCCGGACTGCTTTTGACCATCGTGCTCTCCGGAATCTCACTGGCCGGAAGCCGCCTGTTTATCCGCCTGACGCAGACGCCGGAAGAGATATCGGCGCAGGCATCCTTGTATTTGCAGATTATCTCGCTGGGTCTTATTTTTACCTTTTTTTACAATATTTTCTCCGCCGCCCTGCGCGCGATCGGAGATTCCAGAGCGCCGCTCTATGTCCTGATCCTGACGACCATTGTCAATGTATTTCTGGATGTATTCCTGGTTGGCATCTGCCGCCTCGGTGTTCCCGGTGCGGCAATCGCTACAATCATCTCGCAGGCAGTCTCTGCGCTCGCCCTCTTTGTCTATATCTGGTCGAAAGTGCCGCTCTTACGGCTCGGCATCCGGGATCTGAAACTGAAAACCTCGATGCTCAAAAAAACGATCGATTTCAGCTCCATTTCCGCCGTCCAGCAAACGATTCTCTACGTCGGCCGCCTGCTCGTCCAGTCCGGCGTCAATGCGCTCGGTGTCGATGCAGTTGCCGCTTTTAATGCCGTCTCCATCATCGACAGCTACGTGCTCGCCCCGGGCGACAGCCTCGCGGCATCTATCACGACATTCTCCGCACAGAACCTCGGCGCGAAAGAGTATGACCGGATTCCGAAAGGGCTTCGGAAAATGCTGGTGATTGCAGAAATTTATATTATTTTGACAGCGGTGGTCGTGCTGTTCTGCCGTCACCCGCTGCTCGGCATTTTCTTGAAGCCGAATGAAACGGAGGCGCTGCGTCAGGGCATGTCCTATCTGGTGCCGATGGCTAGTTTTTACTTCATCAGTGGTATCACCAATACCTTTCAGGGATATTACCGGGGAATCGGGCACCTGATGATCACCCTGTTCGCGACTCTGGTGCAGATTCCGATCCGCGTTGTGATCAGTTATGCGCTGTTTGGACGGCTGGGAATTCAGGCTGTAGCGATTGGTACGACGATTGGATGGGCTTGTATGGTGGTATTTGAGCTTTTGATGTATCGGAGGTATGGACGGGTGGAAGCGCTGCGGAAGAACGATCGGTAATATAGAATGCTCTACCCGGTAGTCCAGGAAAGAGGCTGCAGCATACCGGCGTAGCTGGCTCTTTCCTTCCTTGGATAACTTTAAATTATCCTTACGTAAGAAAACGATCAGAAGCACATTCCCCTGATCGTTTTCTTTAATTATATATAATTTTCTATCTTTTACTATTTTTTATTCAAAATCTTCTTTAATCACATCCCAAGCCGCATCAATACTGAAATGCTCGCGGATATAAACCTGCGTTTTCTCTGCCAGGTCTTCCAGGCGTTTTTCGTCTTTGTAGAGCTCTACGACTGTCTCGGCAAATTCGTCCGGCTGATCCTTGACGAGGAGAACTTTTTCTACATCCGGGATTCCCTCGCTGCCGACGGAGGTGGTAACGATGGGGGCACCGTTATAGATGGCTTCTACCACCTTGCCCTTAACACCTGCACCATAGCGGAGCGGTACCACTACAATCCGGCAGTTCCGGTACAAGTCTGCCAGTTCTTCTTCACTTACAAAACCTTTGACGATGATGCCGTTTCCAGGCTGTTCCAGTGCTTTGATCTCGTCGGTTACTTTGGAACCTACAATGTAAAAGTTGACCTTGATCTGTTCCCGGATCTTCGGGAATACTTCTTTCGCGAACCAGAGCACCGCGTCTGCGTTCGGCGGATGCGCAAAGCCGCCGACAAACAGGAGTCCTTCCCGTTTGGCGAAGTCTTTGTTCAGATTCTGTAAAAACTCCTCATAGACATATGCCGTGATCGCCTTGACCGGAATCGTCTCATCAACGGCGTGGATCGCCTCTTCTTCGACGTAGGACGGATAATAAGACACCGCCACTTTGTGGAAGAGTGAAAACTCGATCGATTTCCAATATTCGGATTCCTGACGCTTCTTCACATCGCCGGTCAGCTCATACTCGCGGAACTCACGCATAAAATGAAGGTCGTGACCGTAATAAATCATCTTGATATCCGTGTGTTCTTTGATAAAATCCACATATTTTGTCGCGATATGCGGACGGTTCAGATATGCCACGTGGATATCTTTTCCATTTTTCACCAGCCAGTCCCAGATACCGGTCAGGTATTCCTGTCCGTAGAGGACCTCGATTCCCATCTGCTGCAGCGTAGACGTATACGGTTCCTCATGGAGGTAATTATCTCCGATAAATTTAACAACATACCCCTTTTTCAGGAACATTTTCAGGTACTGGAACGTTGTCTTGGAACCAGCGTCTTTGTCAAAGGTCGGCACATAGTGATCGATCACGACAATGATCTTTTTGCCCATGCTGCGCTCGCGTGCGCGGAATGGATTCGGATTGCCGTTGTTGACGCACTGGTTCTTAAACTCTTCTTTCCATTTTTCTTTGAGCTTCTCGCTGTTTTCCACCTGATACCGTTTCAGACCGGTTCCGTTGACATCCGTTCCGTTGGAAATGCCTTCGAAATGGATGACCTTGGATTTTGGCTGGTAAACGACGCGGTAGCCCGCTTTCCGCACCTCAAAGGCCAGATCCGAATCTTCGCAGTACGCCGGGGCAAACCGCTCGTCGAAACCACCGATCTGCTTCCAGAGTGCGGTGGATAAAAGGATCGCTGCGCCGGAAATATAGTCTACATCCTTGACGTAGTTATATTCTGCCTTGTCCGGATCGTCGAGGCGGCCGTAATTCCAGCCGGAACCATCGCTCCAGATGATGCCGCCTGCCTCCTGTAAACGTCCATCCGGATATACCAGCTTAGACCCTACCATACCGATGGTGGAGTCAGATTCAATGAGATTTACCAGGGAGCTTAGCCAGCCTTCTGTTACCTGGGTATCGTTGTTTAAAAACATCACGTATTTGCCGCGCGCCGCCTTCGCCGCCTGGTTGCAGTTGCGCAAGAAGCCCTGATTCGTCTGGTTACGGCAGATTACCAGGTTATCGGCAAACTCCGCCAGATGCTCGGTGGCGTCGGTCGAAACATCGTCTGCGATGATAACCTCGTAGCTCACGTCCTTCGTATGCTCCAGAATCGACTGCAGGCATAGATAGGTATAGTGAATCTGGTTGTATACCGGAATCACGATGGAAACCGTCGGATTTTCTTCCTTCGGAAGGTGGATTTTTCCGTAGGTCAGGTACTCCTCACCGATCTCAAAATCACCTTTGATAAGGTTCTTTCCTTCCCCGGTCGTGTACATCTTCATCATTTTGCCCGGATGGAGAATCGTCCGTTTCCAGTAGCCGAGCTTCTTGCGGCGTACCGTGCCCTTTGGATAGCACCGGTTAAATGCCTGTCCGAGCTTGCGGCGCACCTTGAAAATGACCGCCTCATGACCATTTAAGTAGGTCAGCGTCTTGCCAAGCTCTGCATTTTCATGGCGCAGATCCGAAATGATAACGTCCAGATTCGCCACGTGGTTATTCGTCAGGCGCTGTACCTCCTGCACTTTGCGGAGTGCCGTATCTTTTTCCGAATTTTCTGCCCGGAGCGCATCCAGACGTTCGTTTGCCCTTGCAAGTTCTCCGTCCACATGGGAAAGATCGGCTAATGTCTTCGTCTTTACCATGTAATCTTCCTGGTAGGTGCGCTGGTTTTCCCCGTGCACGTACTCCTGGAAGCCGCGTTCCATTGCCTCATAAAGCGAAAGCAGCTTCTCATCCGCCTTCACATACTCCGGGAACTGTCCGATAAATTCCCGCTCGGCCTGACCGCCCAACAGACTCTTATAACGGCGGTAGAAATAAACCAGTGTCCTGTATTTCACAAAGCCAGCCGGAACCGGGAATAAGAAGACCCACTCATAGTCGATTGCATAGGTTCCGTCCGCCGTCACCAGCATATTTTCAAAAAGGGCGTCAATGTTGGAGGCGCTGTAGCTCTCGTCCGCAAGAACTGCCCCTAAAGAAGCCCATCCGCCGCCATTTTCTGTCTCTTTATCCCGATAGGAATCCAGCTCGCCCAGCGCATTAAATACCTTGATAAATTCCGGTGTCACCGCAAATGGTTTGCGTTCCTCCGGGCGGATGTTGTAGATCTCATCCATCGCAGCCCGGATCGCGGAAACCTCCGCATCCGCGCCCTGGGCAGTCAGAATTTCTCCCAGAAGTTCCGCCCGCGTTTTTCCCTCTAAATACGGAAATACCGCTGTCATTCCCTCGTCCCGAAGCTCCGGTTTTGCCAGTTTCAGGGACGGATTCTGACGGTCAAGCACCTGATATTTTTCTTCGAAGGACTGGATGTGCGCCTTTCCCTCCGGATAGAGCGCCGTCTTCCAGACCTCGCGGGTTCCATTCTTTTCACGGATCTCTGTCCGGATCTGGAAGCAGTCTTCGCGGGTGCGGTTGTATTTCACATAGATAACGTCCTGTGAAGCATTCTCAGCTTCCGGCGCAGCCTGTCTCTGCCAAAAAACTAGAAATGCATTCGCAAATTCCGGGAACCGTCCGTCCTCGCAGGCTGCATCGAGCGCCGCCCCCATATCCATCAGCATATACTGCGGACAGTCATAGACCGGTAACACACCGGTCAGATCGCCTTTTTTCGGCAGATAGGCATCTGAAAAAATCTCTCCCGCCGTCCGGTAATCCGGCATCGGATAGTAAAATTCCCCGCCCGGAAGCAGCTGCTTCATTTCATTCCAGGAAAGTGCGCCCGTCTCCCGCTCTGCGCCTGCCATGTATTTCACGCCAAACCAGTTGGACGCCGCCGCAATCAAGGTTCCATGAGCAGAAAGAAGCTGTTTTGCGGCTGTCATCTGCGCCGCGCGTCCAGCCCTATCTGCCGCCGTCAAATCCCCGATCAGCACTACATATCCATATGTCCCGCCGCACTTTTCCGCTTCCCTCGCATACGTCTCCACATCCGCACAGACATAGCGGATCTTCGCCGCCAGCTCCGGCTCTGTCTTGAAACGACGGCGTACTACCTCCAGATTTTCTTCGGAAACATCCAGCACCGTTACCGATGATAAACGTCTGGCAAGCAGCCCTGTCAGCGCGCCCGCGTCCGCCCCGATCTGCAGCGCCTGCTGTTCCGGGTCAAATTGGTACCAGTCCAACAGGTTTTCCCGCAGATCTGCCAGTGCGTACAGATAGGAAAGCTTCTTATTTTCCCGCAGCGCCCGGCGCCGGTCACTGCCGTATTTATCAAACAGAGCGATCAGCTCCTGATTGATTTTTTTCATCTTAATCTCCTTTTAGCATACCTGCAGATCTTCCTGTGCCGCCTCGTCCGCACTAAGCGACTCCGCCTGCTTCGCCGCCTCCCCGGCTGGCGATAACCTGACTGCTACATCCGGCTCCATGTCGTAGACACCGACCGTATTCTTATTGGAAATAACGGTAATATTGGCCACATCGTAGAGACGGTGGTACACCACATGCTCGCCGCCCTCAAATCCGGTACAGCTCATGGACAGCAGGTATTCGCCGCCCTGCAGGGTCATCTTCTGCGTAAACGCGACATCGTAAATATCGCCCTCCTTGACCGGATGGACATCCGTTCCCTCAAACAGGGTGTTCGTGCCGGTCAGATCGGTTCCCTTCTTATCCTTGATTGTATAAGTAAAGATCGGCGCCTGAATCGGTGCATTGAAACGGATGCGCTCGCGGATGGTAAACTCTTCGCCTTTTAAAAGCAGGTTAGTGATATTGCCGCGCGCGTCCACCAGTCCCAAATCGAAGATCTCCGCCCTGCCGTCGCCGTACTCCTCGCGGTTTGCGTTGATCGTCAGCTTGTCGCGCATCAAGCCCGGCTTTTTCGCCGTTTCTCCGTTCAAACCAGCCGGATTTCCGGTGCCGTCCGATGCTGAACCAACTCCATTTTCTGCGGTGCCATCCACTGCCCCGGAGCCGTTTACATCTCCGGCATCATTATTTCCAGCCTCATTTCCAGATGCACCATTCTCCGCACTTCCGGCTCCTGATTTCTCCTCTTTTACTACCTTGTCCCCGGAAAAATCGTTCATCACTTCCAGCTCGGCGCGCAGCGCGTCCATCTGTCCTGCCAGAATCTTTTTGTAAAGATCGACCATCTTGCCCGCCGAACCCTGTGCGATAAATTCTCCCTTATTGAGCAGCACTACCTTATCGCAGTATTTGATGATACTTCCCATATCGTGGGTTACCATGATGATCGTCGTGCCGTTTTTGCGGATCTCCTCCATGCGGCGGTAGCACTTGGACTGGAAAAAGACATCTCCGACCGAGAGCGCCTCATCAACGATCAGGATCTCCGGCTCGACGTTGATCGCAAGCGCAAATGCCAGACGCACGAACATACCGCTCGAGTACGTCTTGACCGGCTGATAGACGAAATCGCCAATCTCGGCAAAATCGAGAATCTCCGGCAGCTTTGCATCCATCTCTTTTTTGGTATATCCCATCATCGTACCGTTCATATAGATATTTTCGATACCGGTGTAGTCCTGGTTAAATCCGGCTCCCAGCTCCAGCAGCGCCGAAATTTTGCCGCGCACCGTCACCTCGCCGGTCGTCGGCGTGAGAACGCCGGTAATGATCTTAAGGATCGTCGATTTACCCGAACCATTCGTACCGATGATGCCGACCGTCTGACCTTTTTCAACCGTAAAGGAAAGATCGCTCAACGCGTAGAAATCCTTGTGGTATTCTTTATGGCTGACGCTCAGCGATTCTTTCAGCCGGTCGATCGGTTTATCATACAGCCTGTATATCTTGGTCACATTTTTCACTTCGACCGCGTACTTCTCTGCGTTCTCCGCCTCTTGTGCCCCTGTGTTTGTTGTATTTTCAGCAGACATATATCTTTTTCGTTCCTCCTGTTCCACTATTCTCGTAGTATAGCATGTTTTCTATGTTTCTTGCAATTCCTGTACGCAGAAAAACACACCTCTTTCTATGTACTCACGAAAAACATTCGTATTTTTTTGTGAAATGTTTTGTATTTTCTTGACAATATCCAGATGCTATGCAAAAATCATGGCAAAGGAGGATGATTTTATGGATTTTTTAACAATGACCATTCGAAAACAAAAAAACATTGCACTCATCGCACACGACAATAAAAAACGCGAACTCATCGACTGGTGCGAGGCGAACAAAGAGATCCTCAAAAAACATTTCTTATGCGGAACCGGCACCACCGCCCGCATGATTACGGAATATACCGGGCTTCCGGTCAAGGGCTATAACAGCGGTCCTCTGGGCGGAGACCAGCAGATCGGTGCAAAAGTCGTCGAGGGACAGGTTGATTTTATCATCTTCTTCTCCGATCCCCTGACCGCCCAGCCGCACGATCCGGATGTCAAGGCGCTTCTTCGAATCGCCCAGGTTTACGATATCCCGATCGCCAACAATAAAGCGACTGCCGATTTTATGATTACCTCGCCGCTGATGGATGAGGAGTATGAGCATGACATCATCAACTTCCACCAGAATATTAAAGAGCGGGCCAAGACGCTGTAAAAAACACATTCTCCCTTGTATTTATTCTCATTCTTCGGTACAATGGTCGTTACCGTTTATGAGAACAGATACAAGGGAGATTTTTTATGTTACAGAAATTTTTTAAATACATTTTCCAAAGCATGGCGGGCATGCTGGGAATTTCCGTCTACATCCTCGCAGACACCTATTTTATCTCGGTCTACTCCGGTGCAGATGGTCTGGCGGTTTTAAACCTGATTTTACCGGTTTACGGGCTGATCTATGCGATTGGAGCCATGATCGGGATCGGATCGGCAACCCGTTATGCAATCGACCGCGCGCGGGGCAAAAGCGCCAGCTTCTATTTTCTCTCCGCCGTAACCTGGGATATTCTCATCAGCATTCCGCTGGTGCTGGCAGGCATTTTCATCCCGGATAAAATCTTGCAGCTTCTCGGCGCAGACGCGGGGCTGACCGCGCTCGGAAAGCAGTATCTCCGCATTATTCTGGCTGCCTCGCCGTTTTTTATGTCCAACTACGCGTTCACGGCGTTTGCGCGCAATGACAGCGCTCCGGCGATCGCGATGCTCGGCTCCATCGCCGGAAGTATGTTCAACATCGTGTTTGACTACGTCTTCATGTTTCCGGCAGGTCTGGGACTGACCGGCGCGGCGCTGGCGACAGCATTCTGCCCGCTAGTGACGATGATCATCTGCAGCACGCACTACCTGGGAAAACACAATCAGGTCGGATTTCATTTCCGCGCTCCATCCCTGCGCCACCTGATCGCCTGCTGCCAGCTCGGTGTATCCGCCTTTGTCGGCGAAATATCCTCCGCCGTGATCGCGATCGTCTTTAATTTCCTGCTTCTGGGGCTCGCCGGAAATGTCGGTGTCGCCGCTTACGGCGTCACTGCCAATCTCTCCGTCGTTGCCATGTGCCTGTTCAACGGACTCGCGCAGGGCACGCAGCCGCTCATCAGCGAGAGCTACGGAAAAGGCGATCACACGCAGAGCCGCCAGTTCCTGACCTGGGGCGTCATCGCCTGCCTGATCGTGGAAGCGCTCATTCTGGTGCTGACCTGGAGCATGACCGATCCACTGATCCAGATCTTCAACCAGGAGCAGAATGCCGAACTTCTGCATTACGCCCACAGTGGGCTCCGGCTGTATTTCCTGGGCTTTCTCTTTGCTGGCATCAACATCCTGCTGGTTGCCTATTTTTCCGCCGTCGCGCAGCCAAAACCAGCCATCGCCGGTTCTCTGCTGCGCGGGGCCGTCGCTATCATCCCCTGCGCTGTCACACTGGCGCGCCTGTTTGGGCTGAACGGTGTCTGGCTGTCTTTCCTGGCATCGGAAATGATCACTTTCTTCGCTATTTTGCTGCTGGCAAGGCTGGAACATACTTCCAAAGAATCGCATAATTTTAAAAAAATTTAATTTTTTCTCAAAAAATATTTGATTTTTTGCATCATGCGTAGTATATTGATGAAAAATCAAACACACCAAAACCGTTGAAGCGGAGATCAAAGCAGCATATGCGCGCACAGAGAGTCCGGGAGGCTGAGAACCGGGTCGAGATGCAGGCTGCCAAATGGACCGCTGAGGGCGCAGCCAAAAGCTGGATATATTTTCAGCCCAGTACTCTGCGACGTAGGGCATACGTTAGTTGCCGGAGATATGCAGGTATCTCGCAAAGCGCATGGAATCACTCCATGAATCAAGGTGACACCGGCGTCCGGAGTGAGATCACGACCGATATCGGCGCGATGGTAAATCTGGTAAAAGAAGAAAGCGATATCCCATGTGCCGTATGTGGCAGAATACGTGAAATCCATGAAAGACGCGATTCGGTAAAAAAAGAAAACCGTCTGTAAAAGAACCTTTCATTCTTTCTCAGACGGTTTTCTTTTTCTGGCTTCAGAAGCCTTGTTCTGTCGTAAATGCTTTAGGTTGGTGGTAACTCATCCAATTCTGCCGGATGGTTATAAGCTTGCGAGCAGATTTCCTATTACATTTCGCACAGAAACTCTTTTTCTACTTCTGCCTCAGACTCGGTATAACCTAACTGTGCAGCTAAACGATGTACCAGTACCGGCATTGCTTCCTGCTCTAAGGACTCGGAAACTACATGCTTTTCTGCTGGTGTGTTGTAATATGCCTGATATAAATTCTCCTGATATAAACCGTTATTGGATGTTCTTGTTGCTTTCATCATGATAATTACCTCCATCAAATAAAATTATATTTTTTCATATGATAGGCGGAAATCCATTGCAATATTCTTATGATGCCATTACGATATCCGTCTGTGAAAATCTCTTGTTTCTTTCGATGGCAATAATATAACACTGTCAAACAAAAAGTACCATCCCCGGAAGTGGTATAAACTTATAAGTTATTTGCAATTATATAAACATAAGTTAATATATGTAATAAGTACCAATTTTGACACCCTGACTATGTACAAAAGTTACAAAAACATCCATATTTGAAATATAAACAAAAACGTCCGGCGGCGATTTGCGGATTTGTGCATCCCGCCTAAAAAAACTTTGCATTCTCATTCTGCCCGGACATCCGGCACCTTACTCGTCCTTCTCCGGCACCTCATCCCGCCAGACAACCGTCTCCACATCCTCAAACAGCTCCTGGTTGCGCTCGACCGTCAGATAGACAAAATCATCCGGCTGGTATTCATCCAGAAGCGCCTCCGTGTACGTGTCAAAGGTCGCAAACACCGTTTTCCGGTACAGCTTCGGCATAAAATATTTAAGGTTCTGGCTAAAGGAATCGCCTACCACCAGAAGTGTTTTATCATTCGGCGAATCCGACTCAAACACTGCAAAGCTGTTGTCCTCGTTCATATCCACCGTCGTAGCCGTCACCTCCGGCAGATAATTCTGAATCACATATTCGGTATCGTCGCTGTACTCTGCTGCCATGTTAAGCATCCGCGCCAGGTCTCCGGACGCCGGTCCTGCCGCCTCAATCGAGACTGCACTGAGCGGTGTCGAGGTTCCAAGCAAAGTCTGTGCAATCTGCTGGCTTCCGATAAAAGAGCCGATCTGGTTCCAGTGCGTATCATATTTGTAATAAAGCTGATACGTGTCCGCCTCTTTCAGAAGCTCCGGCTTCATGTCATACACCGGAAGTCCCTGCGCCGCAAGCTCCGGGAGCACCGCATCCAGACGCGACTCACTTCCGTATACCCGGACCGAATCCGGCATATATTCCGCATAGACACTTTCCTTGTTGGGTGCCTCAAACATCACAAACCGGATGCCGCGCTCTTTCATTTTCTCGTTTACCGAGGTAATCGCGTCCGCCAGCGCTGTTTTCTCATCCGCCGTATAGAGATTTGTCCGCTGATAATCCGCCAGCGCATCCTCGCCGTCCTCCGAAACGGTGTAAAACAGCCAATTTTCTTTTCCGACCGTCACATCCGAAATCGAGCTTTCATTTAAAAGCTCCAGATCCAACTTTGTCTTCGCCTTGACAAACAGATTTTTAAACGGAACATGGTCGTTGTAATACGCTTCAAATTCCGTCGGAATATTGTCAAAATTGGCAGCCGACAGTTCCGGAAAGGATGCCAATTCCCTGTTTTCATAATTCTGCTGGTCCAGATGGCTCCTGACCGCTGGATAGACAAGCGTCGGCAGCACCAGGCTCGCCGCAAAGGAACCAATCAGAAGTATTTTTGTCCCTGTCTCTCGATTCATATCTCTCGTTTTCTTCTCCCTGCATGAATCCATCTTTCTGTACTTTCACGCCCTGCCGCCCATGCTTTCATTTTTATGTTCTCATTGCACAGGCAAGCATGCTTTCTACACCGCTTTCAAAAGCGGAAATAAATAAATGGATTATATGTATTGTTGACGAGCAGCAAAATGGAAAACCACAGGATCGCCATGTAGCCGATCCAGCTTGTGACCGTCACCGATCCATCCTGCGCCAGCACGCGCCCTTTCCATTTCATCCAGAACCACTGCACCGGACCACATGCCAGCAGCGCCGCCGCCAGAAACATCCAGAGTTTCCGGTTCATGTAGCGTTCCATCAAAACGACTGCGCTGTGCGGCACAAACATATACCGGATAAAGGAAAATGCCTGCCCGATCGTGTCCGCGCGGAAGAAAATCCAGCCGATCAGCACGACAAACACCGCATAGATATGCGCCAACGGCCGGAATTTCTCCTGCTTCAGCCATTTTCCCAGAAAACAGCGCTCCAGCACGTTGAAAAAGCCATGGTAAATGCCCCAGAAAATGAACGTCCAGCCCGCTCCGTGCCAGATGCCGGTCAGCAGAAAGACCGTCCAAAGGTTGACATACGTCCGCGCCGTGCCCCTCCTGTTTCCGCCGAGCGGAATGTACACGTACTCTTTAAACCAGCTGGAGAGGGAAATATGCCATTTCCGCCAGAAATCCTGGATCGAAGTCGCTGTGTACGGCAGCCGGAAGTTTTCAATAAATGTAAAGCCAAACATTTTTCCAAGCCCAATCGCCATGTCCGAATAGCCAGAAAAATCGAAATAAATCTGCAGCATATAGAGAAGCGCCGTCAGCCAGAGCATCGCCTGGCTCACATCCGCCGCCTGATACGCGTAGACCGCGTCCACCACCTCGGCAAAGGTATTTGCCAGAATGACCTTCTTTCCCAGACCGAAAATAAAGCGTTTCACGCCGTAAGAAAAGCCCTCCAGCGTGACGATCCGGTTTTCGATCTGCTCCTCGATGTCATGGTATTTCACGATCGGTCCCGCTATGAGCTGCGGGAAGAAGGAAATATAAAGCATCATGTTGAGCGGATTTTTCTGCGCCTGATTTTCGCCCCGGTACACATCCACCACGTAGGAAAGCGCCTGGAAGGTATAGAAGGAAATTCCGATCGGCAGCGTCACCTGAATCGCCGGAAGCGCTATATCAAACCCGCGAAGCAGCGGATTCAGCACCTCGGCGAGGAAATTGTAATATTTAAAATAGCCGAGGATCAGAAGATTGAGCGTCACGCAGAGCGCCAAAAGCCATCTCTTTTTCCCGAATTTCTCCACCAGACGCCCGAAACCGTAGTTGAGCAGAACCGAAAAAATCATGAGCACCACATACCGCGGTTCGCCCCAGGCATAGAAAAAGAGGCTGAATACGGTCAGGATGCCGTTTTTGAACGGTTTGGGGCTCACGTAGTAGAGGAGCAGGATGCAGGGGAGAAGAACCCATAGGAAGATGATTGAGCTGAAAACCATTTTATGTAAACTCCTATTGATAAGTTGTCGCAGAAGGGAGCTGCCGGAGGCGGCACTGGCAGCTTCTCAGATTATCGTTGTTCGCATCTCGATAATCCAATAGCCGTCAACACCATCTACAGCAGCTCCCTTCCCATCTACAGTACGTCTGAGAAATGGGGACGAAGTTTTTTGAATACCTTCAGTCCTATTATCATCAAAATAAATGTTACCACCCAGAAATAAATCGTCATCGTCGGTCGCTCGAAGAACCAGCTTCCCGTAAGCATGCTGTCGCGGTAGCCTGCGGCGATGTAGTAGAATGGGTTAAGCTTGAATACCCACTCCAGCCAGGATGCACGGCTGGTGAAGATTGCCTCGTCGTACATGATCGGGGTCAGCCACATGCCGAACTGAAGGCAGATGCCGACGATCTGCGCCATATCTTTAAAGAATACCTGCACGGCGCTGGTAAAATAGGTAAGCGCCAGTCCAAGCATCGACGCCGCAAAGGAATAGTATAACACCTGAATCCAGGTTGCAGACGGCATACGCCCGTCAATCAGGTACAGCCCCGCCATAATGATCAGGAAGCAGGCATGTACCAGGAAACAGGAGATAAGCTTGATAACCGGAAGCATCTCCACCTGGAATACTACCTTTTTAACCAGATAATGGTACTCCTGCAGGCAGTTTGTACCCGTATTTAAAATCTCGCTGAAATAAAACCACGGGATGATACCCGGCGTCAGCCAGATGACATAGGTCGCCCCCGGAACCGGCGGCGCATTTTTCATGCCATGTTCACCGAAGATGAACGCATAGATCGCGATCGTAACCATCGGCTGGATAAACATCCAGACAATTCCAAAGTATGAGCCGACAAAGCGCTTGCGGAAATCCGCCTTGGCAAGCTCGGTGACCAATTTTCTTTTTCCTATCAGTTCCCGAAACAGGGAAATCAGTTCCCGCATTCTATCCTAACTCCATTCTTAAAATTTGAATGCATCCCGGAAGCCGCCCCATTTCTGGTCTTTCTCCGAAATAATCAACTCCATGCCTTCCTCGATCGGCCACTCAACGCCAATCTCCGGATCGTTCCATGCCATACCGCCCTCATCGCCAGGATGATAAAAATCGGTACATTTGTATGCAAATTCTGCCTCATCGGACAGTACCAGGAAGCCGTGTGCAAATCCTTCCGGAATGTAGAACTGCTTCTTGTTCTCCGCAGAAAGAACCACGCCAAACCATTTTCCGTAGGTCTCGGAACCAGTACGAAGGTCTACCGCCACATCAAATACGGTACCGCGCACTGCACGCACCAGCTTGCCCTGTGGATACTGTTTCTGGTAATGAAGTCCGCGCAGAACGCCCTTGACAGACATGGACTGGTTGTCCTGTACAAATACCATGTCGAGTCCCGCCTCATGGAAATCGTTCTGATTGTATGTCTCCATAAAATAACCGCGCTCGTCCTTGAAAACAGTCGGTTCAATTACATAAAGTCCCTTGATGTCACATGGTGTTACTTTAATCTTTCCCATTTTTCTATCTCCTTCTTATGCAGGTATTTCAATTCATTTTTCAATACGTAACTGGCATCATCCTTTTCGGCTGTGCCATCCTTAACTATATCATTCGTTTTTCTGGCTGACAACCTTTTTTACAGATGTTTGTGCCTCTTTCCCCCGCTCATTTTCATCCAGCGCAATCTTCTGCGCCAGATCCTTGATCTTCGTCTCCAGCTGCGACTGTTTGATCGACATATGGAACATTTTCACAATCAGGAGGAAAATAACCGCCAGATAGATAAAATTGGCAGTCGTGTACGTTCCCGCCAGCTCCGCCAAAAGATCCGGCAGCCCCGGAAAGATACTGAACACAATGAGAATGGACGAGAATCCCAGCCAGAAAATCGAATCCTCGATCTGGAGTTTTGACTGCCGGATCTTCCGCATAATCATAAAGGTTGTCAGGATCGACACGACGATCAGGACAACTCTGAGTGTTGGCGTCATGGCGCTACCTCCTCTTTCTGAAATTCTGGATTAACAGAATCGAAATCAGCATTTTAAGCATATACCGCATCGCATTGACCGGTGTCAGGTAACTGACCCCCAGAATCCGTTCATCCATGATGACCGGCACCTCCGCCACCCGCGCGCCCTGGCGGATCAGGTAGGAAACGGTGTCCGGCTCCGGACCGTAGTTAAGCCCCGACGCAAATTCGCGGATCATGCGCTTGCTGAACATCCGCATTCCCGAGGTCGGATCCTTGATATTGACACCAGTTGTGAAGCGGATCGCCATCTCGATCAGATTACTTCCAAGCATCCGCATCGTAAATGGCTTTTTCTCCCCGACAAACCGGGAACCGATGACGATATCGTAACCTTCTTCCATTTTCTTGATCATGGATTCCAGATACTCCGGACGGTGCTGTCCGTCTCCATCGAGCTGGACCGCATATTGATATCCGTACTTGTCGGCATATTTAAGTCCCGCCTGAAATGCCCCCGCCAGTCCCAGATTGACCGGAAGGTTCAACAGATTATATCCATTTCTCTGGCAGATCGCCGCCGTCTCATCGCGCGATCCGTCATTGACGACCACATAATCATACTGCGGAAAATTGGCAGTCAGATGGTTCACAACCCGCTCTATATTTTCGGCTTCGTTGTACGCCGGTATGACTATTAAAAGTTCGGCTTTTTCCGCCCCAGAAGCTTCTTCTGTGGACAATAACGCCTTATCTTCCATCGCCCGCTTCTCCTTCCCAGTATGCCGGATTCATCGTCAGGCTTCGAATCAGCCCCTCCGGCAGCTTTTTATAATGCTTTCCCAGCCAGTACCCGGCATATTTGCTTCCGCTCGTCATCACAAGCTGCGGCAGAAGAAGCACATGACCATTTTCCACCAGCCATTTCGCTGTTTTCTTCACCAGACGGATTCCCTCGCCCTCCGAATGAAGGCGCCCAAACACCTCGGGGTGATCCGCCTGCGATACGCCAAGGTCGAAATTCCGGTGCAGCTGCTGCATCGCCGTATAATTGTGGGAATGGATGACCTGCGCGTCCGCCGCGTAGGCAATCTGATACCCGGCTTCCACCGCGTGTCCGGCAAAAATCATATCCTCGTTGAAAATGGTTTTCTTCGTAAATCCGCCAAGCTTCAGGTAAATATCCCGCCGGTATGCCGCGCAGACATTGGAACAGAAATACGTCTTGATTCCCAGCTCGTCCTCGTCCTCTTTCCCTTTCAGACGGCTCACCGCCGGATAATTAAAGTCCCTCGTATACCGTTCAATCACACCGCAGTCCGCCGCCGGAAGCTGTCTCGCATATGCTGCCGCCACACGTTCCGAAGCATCCAGCGCCTCCAGAAGCTCTTTCACCAGATTCCGGTCATACGGCACGCAGTCGTGCGTCATGCAGATGCAGACATCCGCATCTGATTTCAAAATTCCCTCATGGCGCGTCCTTCCATGGTCAAATTCCGACTGGCGGATATGGCACACAGTCAGCTTCGTATCTCCCCCCTCAAATAAGGACTCAAACCGCTCAGCATCCCAGTACTTTTCTTCCGTATTCATGATGATCACACGGCCCACCGGCACACTCTGTTCCAACAGCCGCCGCAGAAGTTTTTCCAGCTTATCCCCCGGTTTGAACGTAGGTATAATCACATCGGCTTTTCTCATTTTTCGTACTCCTTATAGGCTTTTCTGTAAAAATGCATCAGAATCTTTACCATCCAGTCCGGCCACATTTTCCGGAACATGGCCATCTCATCCGCCGGGCGCCGGTTGTCCTCGATGCAGGCTTTCGTCGTCGCCGCCGCATGGACGCGGTAGGCAATCAGCGGTTTTTCCGAACAGATAAAACGCCCTTTTTTGCCCGCCAGCTCGTAAAGGTTGTCCCAGTCCAGCGCAAAATCATACTCCGAATGGAGCATATCGTCCCCAATCTGTTCTTTATTGTACGTGCAGGACGGACAGCAGATCGAATTGCCAAACCAGACACTGCTCCGCTTGATCCAGGTGCGGTCCGCCAGAAAATGGAAACGCAGCGGCAGGCGCAGTATCTTTTTTACCAGCCAGACCATGTTAAATGGCTCCGGAATGGCTTTCATTTCCCCCTCTTTCTCCGTCATGCGGATCGTGAGATAATCGCTCGCAAACAGCAGCAGATCCGGATATTTCTTCCAGGCTTTTAAAAGCTTTTCGGCATAATCGCTGCGGTATCGGTCGTCCTGATGCGCGATCGTGACAAAACGCCCCTGCGCTTTTCCATAGGCAAACATCCAGTCCTCACGGATATTGCTCGCCCCGTCCCGCACATAGAGCGGCACCTGATACCGCGCTGTCAGCTCCCGGATATAGCTGCTCGGCGTCGAGGTACAGCAGATCACCTCCGATTTGACTGTCTGGCTCGTCACCGAACGCAGACATTCTTCCAGATACGGCGAATCCTTGTATGCACAGACCGCAAATGTATGAATGATTTCCTGCTGCATCTCGTTTCCCTTTCTCTCTCGCTCTTTCATGCCACACTTCTGCTTTCTCGTTTTTCAAGAGCGGTACCTGCTTGAATTGATTTTTACCAGACTTATGATCGATTTTAACGTTTCAAACATCTTTTCCTGTTACTGTTCACGCATACGTGCCCAGTAACGGAATTTGCCGTGGCTTCGCATTTAAATACGGCAAATTCCTGCTGCCACCACGTTTTCTTACGGCACTTTCGGTTCCAAAAGTGCCTACCCGTATACAGTAACCTTGGCCCTCTTCTAGCTTGCTTATGCTTACCGGCAGAACTTCATCCAGATATCCAGATAAACCGTTGCCGCCAGAATCAGCGCCGCCGCCCCTAACACCAGCGCATGATAGTTTTTATTCTCCATCCGCACCATCACCCGCTCCGGGTTTAATACCAGCCAGACAAGCGGCAGAAATGGCAGGTAATAGCGCCCCTGTACGCCGTCGATATAGGTATTACCCGGCCTGGTAAATGCGATGTACATCGAAGTCCAGACCAGCACCGCCGTTCCCACGCAGAGTATAAATATCCACAGCTTCTGTTTTTTTGATAGACGTTTTCCACAGGATGACTGCCCGGCTGTGAGGATAACGGCCGCCGAACCAGCATACAGCGCCCACGGAAATGACATCGTTCCCGTGTGTCCCAGAAGCCCCAGGGAATTTTCGCCCAGCACATAGGACGGAAGCGTCCGGAACAGGTTGCACATCAGCACCCATGCATAGGCAAGCGGCTGTCCCAGAATGTATGCCATCTGCCCTTTCTCGCTGGTGCTGTCGCCTCTCGTATCCCCGATATCGCGCGGCGCGATCAGAACCGGCAGGATAAAGGATAGCATCATCAGACCGCAGATCACGATAAATCCGCCCTTCATCAGGTACATTTCCCGTTTAGAACGGAACTTTTCTGCCGGAATCATCAGTCCCAGCAGAATGAGCGGCGCATATACCGCCTTGACGCGGCAGCCCCAGACAAAGGTAAGCACGATGAGCGCATACGCTTTCCAGTCCATTTTCCGCCCGCCAAGCGCCGCTTCCAGAATGCCCGCAAAAGACAGCCACAAAAACGCTGTGACGGTCGGGTCATAGGAATATGCCCCCGCCAGCATCATCGGCTCAGGCATCAGCGCCAGAAATGCCAGGATTGCCTTGCCGACCGGTGTTTTTTTGATGGCAAAATACAAAACTGCCGCATAGACATAGAGATTTCCCAGCCGCCCCAGCTTATACAGGATTCCAAATGGGATATGAAGCAGCCCGCCCGCTTTCAGCACCAGCGCCGAGCCCACATATCCGGTCATCGTCGTTTTGTTGAGATCCGTACTCCAGAGATGTTCACCGTGCCGGTAACCCGCATTCTGATTCAGATACGAAGTGAGCGCCGCCTGCTCGTCCTGGTTTTCCGGCTGATTGTACGGCCAGGTATCTACGCCCGCCGTAAACTCCTGTAAAAGCGCCGGATCCGCCTGCACCGGCGTCCGGTAATTTGCCATCCAGAACGCCTGCGCGAAATGCACTTCCTCATCCCAGCTCACCTTATTTGCCGGGAGCGACAGTGAGAATATTGTTCCAAACGTCAGTGAGATCAGCAGAAATCCAACCTCGATGCGCTTTGCCACGAAATCCCGGAAACAGAGAAGTGCGATCAAAACCGCAGCCGCACACCAGAAAAGTCCCAGCCGGTACCAGTTGATACCTGCCCGCGCCACCGTCGCAAACCCGGTCAGTGCAAGCGGCATCCCGCCAAAATTCATGTAGGAAAGCCCTTCTTCGTCTAGATCCTCCCGCGTGATCAGAAGATCCACGTAGTCCAGCTTCCCATTCACCGGAACCGAAGAAAATTTCAGCACCCGGCAGTTGCGGTCCATGACCATCTTTGCGTCGTGCTCCCGCTGCTCGCCGTAGATGTTGCGGTAACCGAGGCGGACGGTGGCATTTAACAGACCATCGTAATCATAGTGGTAGAGAAACTGGCTGACATAGCTGCCGTCCAGTGGAATGTGAAGATAACCGCTTGCATCCGAAAGCTGCAGCACCTCTGTTTTTTCTGTCTCTACCCGCTCAAATCCGCTCACCCGCACCTCGTCCAGAGCGATCGTCCGCGTCGCCTGCCGCGTCCATCCATTTGCCCGGAGCGCCGGGAAATTGCAGACAAACTCGCCCAGAACACCGATCACAAAGACTGCCACAAGCGCCAGAAGCAGCCGCAGCACATCTTTTTTCTCTATTCGATTGATAAAATGCCTGTTAAACTGCATCTGTACTTCTCCCTTATTTTTCCCGTTTAAATTCGGTAAATTTCTGCTGCCACCACGTTTTCTTACGGCACTTTCGATTCCAAAAGTGCCTAGCCGTGAACCGTGTTTTGTCTTTCAAATCAAGCGCTCTAGCGCACTATCTTCTCCACGCCCCTGTGTTCCAGGATGCGCTCATAATCCTCAATATAATCAACCTCCGCCCAGAAATGCCCGCTGACGTCCTCGACATAGACCGACTGCTGCCCGGTCATGCTGTAAACAACATTTTCCCACCAGACGCCGTGCTCCTGGCGGTCGATCATCTCCTCCATCCGGCAGATAAATTCCGGCATAAATGCCGCTGAAAACCGTCCGATTCCGATGTACTCGCCCGTCACATCATCCCCGGTCAGCTCTTTTCCATATTTTTTCAAAATTCCATCTTCATAGAAGAACTTATAATCCGCTGTCTCCCGGCGGCTCTCGTCCGCAAACATCACCGGGCTCCTGCCCTGCGCGAGGATCCGGTCAAGCAATTTTTCCTCCAGGTATACGTCACCGTTCATGATCAGCAGATCGTCCCCTGTCAGGAACTCCTTCGCAAACCATGCAGACGCGATGCTGTTTGTCACATCGTAAAAAGGGTTGTAGAAAAAGGAAACTCCCTTGTCTGCCAAGACCTCGCGGATCACCTGCGCCTCATAGCCCAGCACGATGCCGATATCCTGGATACCGCGGGAATGAAGCAGGTCAATCGTGTACTCGATCAGGCACTGTCCGCCGCCGATATCCACCGTACATTTTGGTTTTCCCGACAGATAACGCGAGATCCGGGTTCCCCGTCCCGCTGCCAGAATCAATACTTTCACAGAAGTCCCCTCCTTTGCATATCTTTCCACGCCGCAATCAGGCTGTCATTGTCTTCCGGCGTCAATGCGCCGATATGACCGACACGGAACACCGTGTCGGCAAGCGCGCCGCCGTTCGGGCAGATCCAGATGCCGTATTCATCCTTCAAAATCTCAAAAATCCGATGCGCTGAGACCGCTTTCCCCTCTTTGTCCACGCCCGTCGGGTGAAGCGGCGTCAATGCCGCCGAGAGAGAATTGGAAACGATTTCAAACGGAAGATCTTTTATTTTGCTTCGGAAATCCTCCGCCTGATGACGGATCCGCGCCTGTTCTGCCGCAAGCCCTTTTTCCTCGATCATCGTCAGCCGTTTATGAAGCTGTAAAAGCACTCCGACCGCTGGTGTAAACGGCGTCTGCCCCCGCTCGCCATTTTTCAGGTAGTCGCGCAGATCAAAATACATCGAGCGGACCGCCGTCTCCTGCACTCTCGCGATCGCACGCGCCCCCAGCACCAGAATCGAGAGTCCCGGCGGAAGTGCCAGCGCTTTCTGCGAGCCGGTCAGCACCAGATCAACGCCCCATTTTCCCATCCAAAATGGATCGGCAAGAAACGAGCTGACCGCGTCAACCGCCAGAATCAGCTGGTTTCGTCTGCAAAAGTCAGAAATCAGCTCCATATTATAGAGAACGCCCGTGGAAGTCTCATGGACATTGACTAAAAATCCGGTAAATCCTTTTCCCTCATACGGTGCCAGGTCTTCTGCCCGAAGCGCCCGTCCGCTCTCCAGCTGGATCTCCTCATGAGGGACTTCATGGATCTCACAAATTTTCGCAAACCGCGCGCCAAAACTGCCGCCGTTTACGACCAGCACGCGGTCGCGCTCTGTAAAAAGATTCATGACTGCCGCTTCCATCGCCGCCGTGCCCGAACCTGTCAGAAAAACCGCCCGCGCATCCTCAGGCGCCCCCGTGAACTGCTTCATCAGGCGCTCATTTTCCTTCATAATTGCAGAAAATTCCGGTGTGCGGAAATATGGTACTTCTTCCGCCCCGATCGCCCGGATTTCCTCGTCCATCTGAACCGGTCCTACCGCAAAATTAATCATACATTTCCTCCAAATCTATCTAATGTACTCTCGAAATCTTTCTGTGCTCGATTTTGTGAGATGATTTTTTGTCAGTTGTGCCCAAATTTCTGAGGCGTACGCGGTGCGTACGTTGATGAAATTCGGGTGCGGCTGGCGGAAAATCAGCCACAAAAGCAAGTGCAGAAAGACTCCGAGAGTACATTCTAAACAAGTTCTATATCCCACGTGCCCGTCTCCGGTACATCACAAGCGACGTCAGTCCAAAGCAGGCAGTCAGTGCCGCCATCAAAAGCAGATACGAAAGCGATCCGCCCAGCAGTCCTGCCGCGCGTACGCAGGGCGAAGAAATAAGGAGCGCCGCTGCCGTCACACCGACATAACCCAGAAAAATACGTTTCTGCTCCTGCATAATGATGAGTGCATAATAAAACAGATTCACATACGCATTGAACGCGCCGCCTAGAATGATAAACACCAGCGCCAGACGGCATTCCCGCAGCATGTACGCAATTTTCGGATATAATATTGAGAGAACCGGAATTCCGAGAATCCAGGCACCCCCGACTGCCAGCACCGTAAGCGCCGCGATGATTGCCGCCAGCCGGCCTATCGTCCCGGCAAATTCCGGGAGCACATTCCGCTCCCACTGATCCGAGAGTTTCGTGATATACGGGCGGATGACGAAGCCTGCCACCAGATTGATGACGCTGGTCGGCATGAAGATCGCACCGAATACCGCCTGATACTTGTCCGCCATATTGCCCTCGATCGCATATTTCGCGGCAGAAAAAATATAAAAATCCAGGATAACCGATAAAAACAGGACTACATTTTCTTTAAACAACAGCCCGACACGTCCGGAGCGGACCTCCCAGTCCACCTGCGGCAGATGACCGATTACCGAAAAATCAAACAGGCACACGCCCGCCAGCTGCGCCAGTACTGCCGCCAGGCAGGAGCCGACCAGGTTATGGGTTGCATTCAAACAGCCCAAAAAGACACCGACTGATAAAACCGTCCGGAATGCGTTTGATTTGCCCGTCAGATACAGGCGTCCGTCACGCTGAAATTCTGCCTCATAAGCGTCCGCGAAACCGTCGATCACCTTGTACGCTACCATCAAAAATACCGTCGCCGCCTTGACAAAGGCATAGTCCCGGTTGATCACCGTCACATAAAAAAGCCCGGCCACCAGCGCCGCACCACAGGTCATCAGGCGCAGCCGCAGATATTCGCCAAACGTAAACCGCCGCCTCGTATCCGTGATCTGGAACGGGCGGATGCCAAAATAGGCCACCATAAACATATGCTGACCAAATGTAGAATACGCAAAGGAGAAGATACCGCCCTCATCCTCGCCGACAATCTGGATGACCGCGATCGTCAGCACCATGGACGCCAGCGCATAGAGAAAGCTCCCTATCATATTCCAGCTCATATTTCGTTTTTCAATCTGCCCGTCTCCACCAATCAGAGCGTTCGCTAAATATTTTATCACTACAGTATCTCTTCCTTTGAAAATTCCAGCCGGCTCGGTGTGTGTGTTTTGCGCTTCTCAACCGGCGGAAGCTGCATGAAATCGCCGTACATATTTGTCAGCATTTCCTCGATATTTCCCGGAAAATTCATGCGTCTGCCCTCAAATTCCAGCTTTCGGAGCGGATAACAGCGTGTCCGGTCCACGACATTCCAGTATGGGCTTGTGTCCGGCAGAAATGCCATCCGGCGTGTCCGGTATTTATTGTATTTGCGGCAGACCCGCTCACAGCGCATCCGCAGCCACTGAGGCGAGATATGGAGCAGCTTCATCGCCTTGTAGACCATCCCGCAGACCGCCCAGATAAGCTTCGCCTTGATGCCCCGCTGCTGCAGCGTCGGGCGCGGAATCGCCCGCAGAATCATCAGCTTACTCCAGAACCATGCCGTCCACGACTGAATCTGATATAGAACCGGGTTGTCCGCCACATTGTCAAGCACATACAGATCCAGAAAGATACCGAACGGACAGTCCACATTCTTCATAACCTCCTCGACAAACACCGTCCCCTTCTTCACCAGACGGGTCGTCATCAGCGGATAATTGGGATATCGCTCCGCATTGAGAACCAGATACCGGTCGCTCATCTTCTTTTCCACGATCCGGAGCAGGTGCTCAAAATCTCGCCGCGGCATCGCAATATCGATATCATCGTCCCAGGGAATAAATCCCTTGTGCCGCAGCGCACCGATTCCCGTTCCGGCTATCCCGAAATATTCCAGATGATAGTCTTCACAGATCCGGATAAAATCATCCAGAATCGACAAAATCTCTCCCTGCAGCTGTTTCAGAACTTCTGGCTCATAAAATTTACTGTCCATATCGATGTCTGTCCCCTCCACCAAGCCCGCAGAATACCCCACTCCTGCCGCAGCCGATCATATTTTCCTTAATAGTACGAGGGTATTCTACTATATTTTAAAGGAAAAGTAAACCGCGGCTACTTTTTACCTTCTTTCCCAGGTTCCCACACCTCTATCTCCCGCTTCCATCCAAACAGATGTCCCGGAAGCGAATATGCCGCTCCGATCCCCAGCCCGATTGCGATCGCCATCTTGATTGTATCCATGCCATACTGGAGCGCCAGCGCTTCCTGCCCCATGAAGAAGTTGTAGGCGGTATAGTAGATCGCCGCTCCAGGCACAAGCGGGAAGATGCCGCATACCAGAAAGAGGATCGTCGGCGCTTTCCGCTGTATCGCCAGACAGCGCGACAGCATCGTCAAAACCGCGCTCGCCGCGAAGGTCCCGATGATCGGCGTCTGATAAGCTGCCATGACCGCCAGATACACGCCCCAGCCGACTGCCCCGCAGATACCACAGTCCAGCCAATACTTCTTCGGAACTCCAAACAGCGCCGAAAAGGCGGCAGTTCCGACACAGGCCGCCAGAAGCTGCCCCAGAATTTCCCCTGCCATTTCCATCAGAGCATACCTCCCATCGCAAACATCCAGAACCGCAGTGCCACACCAACTCCGATCGCAATACAGCCCGCCGTCAAAAAGGCGTCTACAAAACGGATCAGACCGGATAAATAATCATTTTCCAAAAAATTCCGGATCGAATTGGTCAGCGGCACACCCGGCGCCAGCGTGAACACAGCTCCGATCATGACATGATCCAGACTTTCTCCCAGCCCGATCCAGCACAGCAAACAACAGCACAATGCAAGCACGCTGCTCGTCATGATCGTCTGCATCATCCGAGACGAAGAAAAGCGCGGAGCTGCGTATAAAAGGAACAAATACAGCAGCACTCCCGCCACAAATGCCGCCGCCGTATCGCGCAGGCTGCCCTGGAACAGGTAACAAAATCCAGCGCTTCCAATTCCTGCCGCCAGAACCTTTCCCCGATTTTCGAGCACTTTCATGTGTTCAATCTGCTCAAGGCGCATCCGCATCTCATAAGGACCGCATTTACCCGCCGCAATCTTTCTCGACAGATCATTTAAGGCATCCACCCGGCATAGAATCGTAGGTGCCAGCGGCACATAACAGATACGGCTGGAATAAAACCGCCCGTCAATCACCACATTTGAAAAAATTCCATTCGCAATCACATACGCATTAAATGCTTCAAGACGCAGCGCCCGCGCCGCATACTCCATCGCCTGCTCCGCCCGGAATACCTCCCCGCCGTTGGAAAGAATCGCATTTCCCAGACGGGTCACCAAACGGAAGCGCTCGATCTGGGAACAATCCTCGATCGAAGCGCGTACTATTTCCTTCATTCTGTTTCTCCCCCTGTTTTTTATTTTCTGTCCACCCGTTTTCTCTATCCCATTCTCCTGTCCCTTCTATCCTCTCACTGATTCACTTCTCCAAATCTGCCGCCCATTTCAGCCTTTTCCAAAAAAATCGTTCCATTTTGAATTAAATTTGCCCGCCAAAACTCCCCCTTTGGTTGACGTTCCACTGAAAATCCTGTATAGTGGATATATGATATTAAAGAATGATACCGCAAGGGGGATATATCTATGGATCATAATGTTACCATCGGTGCCAAGGTGAAAGCCTTCCGTACCGCAAAAAAATACACACTGAAACAGCTCAGCGAAGAGTCCGGTCTGTCCATCGGCTTTCTTTCCCAGTTGGAGCGCGGTCTCTCTTCGATCGCAATCGACTCTCTGGCAAAGCTTGCTACGATTCTCGGAGTTAGTCTGTCTTCGTTCTTTGACTCCTCCGCCGATCAGGAGAAATCCCCGGTCAGCCGGAGTTTTGCCATGCACTGTTCCCAGATCAACCCCCAGATCGTACAGTACCTGGTCAATGGAAATGCACAGGGATTTGCCTGTCTTCCGCGTATCTTCCACCTGATGCCGTCTGCCACCACAAGCTCTGAAAACCAGCTTGAGATGAATCAGCACGACGGTGAAGAATTTATCTACGTTCTGGAGGGTATCCTGACCGTATATCTGGACGGCAGCGAATACTGCCTGAATCCGGGCGACAGCATCCAGATCCACTCCCAGACCCCGCATGACTGGGTCAACAACACAAACCGTGTCGTTAAGATTCTGACCGTACACACGCCGAATCCGTTTGTTCATGGGAATGAAGTCGTATTTTAAATAGTCTGCGCGGTATAGAAACATAATAAAAGCTGTCTCTTTTAGAATTTCAAGATGTTTTTATTTTCTTTTTGGTTTTTCCCATCTCAGGAAACAAAAACTCCTGCATTTCTGAAAAAGACAGCTTTTTCATATCTTTTACACCGTATACACTATTTCTCCTGCCAGATACACTTCCTGCACATCATCCAGCGCACGAATATTCTTTGAGACATCACCCTTTACAATCAGCAAATCGCCAGCCAATCCTTCTTTCAGGCTGCCTGTCTCGTTCTCAATACCAAGCACGCTTGCCGCGTTGTAGGTTGCCGTGCGGATCGCCTCCATCGGCGTGATTCCATAGTCTACCATATAGCCGAGTTCCTGATGAATCGGAAGCGGCGGTGCCTTGTAAAGCACCATATCGCTGCCTGCCAGCACCGTAACCCCTGTGTCATAGAGCTTTTTAAAATTATCCCGGTATGCCTCAAACGCCGGTTTGAAAAATGCCTGATCGTGAACGGCTCTGGCGGCGATCGGGTTGTCCATGTCCACACCCGCCTCGATCATCTGCTTCGTCTGCTCATACAAATACGTGTATGCCGTGATCGTCGGCGTCCACGCGATTCCTTTTTTCGCCATCTGGCGCGCCTGCGCCTCTGTTAAAAAGGTTCCGTGCTCGATCGTGTCAAATCCCGCGTCAATACACATCTGAATCGACGGCTGCGTACCCGAATGAACCGCGATCTTCACCCCCTGGCGGTGCGCCTCATCGACCGCTGCATCCAGCTCTTCCTGCGTAAATTCCGGGATATCGCCACGGTTGCTCGTCAGGATCTTGACCCAGTCAGCTCCCGCACGCAGCTGTCTTCGGATAGCGGCGCGCACGCCCCACGGGCTGTCCGCCTCCTCGACCCCATCCTGATGTCCGTGTCCACCGGTCATGCAGATACCTGCGTCCGCATGGATAATTCGCGGAACCGTCACATACCCCTTCTGCCCTGCCAGACGCAGCTGCTTCATCAGATTGGGCGGACAGGACAGATCGCGCACCGTCGTAATGCCGAGCCGCAGCGACTGTTTCGCCTGTTCCAGCGCATAGTATGCCACCATATAATCGTCATAATTATCCAGATCCGGCTGGCTGTAGTAGTAGCCAAAATGCACATGCATATCAAACAGTCCCGGCAGGATCGTCGCCTCGCCGTAATCCTTTACCTTCTCTTCCGGGTAGCGCCCCGCCGCTTCCGCTGCGTCTCCTATCCAGCCGATTTTTCCCTCTTTATCCAGATACACCGCCTGATCCTGCAAGCAGGTTCTGCCATCTCCGGTAATTAAATACTTTGCCCTTAGAATCATTTTCACGGATTTCCTTTCTCTTTTTCATAAGCATGAAATTTTCAGTCGAATCTCGTCATTTCATGCAGTTTTTCAGTTTTCTATATCGTAACACCGGGATTTTGTTCTTGTCAATATTGGAATGCGGAGTATCCGGTGAAACCTGTTTTAAAAAAGATGGGCAGGCAGAAAAAGAGCGGCACACATTTCTGCATACCGCCCAAACCAGCGACTGTCCACACGTACACAAGCAGTCACCCTGAATTGATTCATTTTAATTCTTAGTAGAACAATCTGTTTACCGCACTGAAGATACCGCGAATAGATGCTCTCGTAATGTTGGAGCTGATGCCGACACCGTAAGTTGCCCGGCCGCTCTTTACATCCATCAGGTGGATGTAGGAAGCTGCCTGTGCGCCGGAACCGGAACGAAGTGCATGCTCGTTGTAGTCCAGAACACGGATCTCAATGCCAAGTGCCTCCTCGATCGCTCTCTGTACCGCATCGATCGGTCCGTTACCTACGCCCTCAACGGTACGCTCGGTGTCATGATCGGTAAAGGTAAGAATTGCAACGGTTGCGAATGCGCCGCCCTCGTACTCCTTGTCTGTGATCTGGCATTTTTTGAAGTGCATCGGCTCTTTTCTGTCCAGATAGTTTGCACGGAACTCGTCCATGATCTGCTCCGGAGCTACCTCACCCTGCTTTTCTGCAATCTTCTGGATAATGTCAGCAAACTCTTTGTGCATTCCCTTCGGAAGACGGAATCCGTAGAAGGAATCCATAACGAAGGCTACGCCGCCCTTGCCGGACTGGCTGTTGATGCGGACAACCGGCTCGTACTCGCGTCCGATATCGCTCGGATCGATCGGCAGGTACGGAACCTCCCAGATGCCATCGGTTCTCTTCTGAAGCGCCTGCATACCCTTGCTGATCGCATCCTGATGGGAACCGGAAAATGCGGTAAATACCAGCTTGCCTGCATACGGATGTCTCGGATCAACGGCCATCTTTGTGCAGCGCTCGCAAACCTCGGTGATCTCCTTTACATTTTCCAGATTCAACTCCGGGTTGATACCCTGCGAGAACATATTGTAAGCGATATTTAATATGTCGATATTACCAGTACGCTCGCCGTTTCCAAGCAGTGTACCCTCGACACGGTCTGCACCTGCCAAGAGAGCCAGCTCGGTCGCTGCAATGCCGGTACCACGGTCATTGTGCGGATGGATACTTAAAATAATGCTGTCACGGTTCTTAAAATGCTTGTTCATCCACTCGATCTGGTCTGCGTATACGTTCGGAGTCGTCATCTCAACCGTTGCCGGAAGGTTGATGATGATCTTATTGTCCGGGGTTGCGCCCCACTCTTCCTGTACAGCGGTGCAGATATCCAGTGCAAAATCAAGCTCGGTTCCGGTAAAGCTCTCCGGAGAGTACTCAAGGATTACTTTTCCGTCGTAATCTTTCATATATTTCTTTACCATGCGGGTACCATCGATCGCGATCTGCTTTACTTCCTCGCGCTCTGCATGGAATACAACCTCACGCTGTAAGGTAGAAGTCGAATTGTAAATATGTACGATCGCCTTCGGAATACCCTGGATGGCATCGAAGGTTCTCTTGATCAGGTGCTCGCGGCACTGGGTCAGAACCTGTACAACTACGTCGTCCGGGATAAGCTTGCGTTCTACTAACTGGCGCAGGAAATCGTACTCGATCTGGGAAGCTGCCGGGAAGCCAATCTCGATCTCTTTAAATCCAAGTTTTACCAGGAGGTTGAACATCTCGATCTTCTCCTCTACGACCATCGGCTCAACCAGTGCCTGGTTGCCGTCGCGCAGGTCAACGCTGCACCAGATCGGCGCTTTCTCAATCTCTTTATTCGGCCACTCACGCTCCGGGTAATCTACCACCGGAACTCTCTTATATTTCTTGTAATTTAACATGTCTTTCTCCTCCATCACTCTATAATGTACTCTCGGAGTCTTTTCTGCACCTGCTTTTGTGGCTGATTTTCCGCCAGCCGCACCCGAATTTCAGAGGCGGACGCAACGCCAACGCCTCAGAAATTTGGGCGCAACTGACAAAAAAAATCATCTCACAAAATCAAGCACAGAAAGATTCCGAGAGCACATTACCCCTGGTCTCGTTCCAGGTACCTCATCATCAAAAAACGCAGTTCCTATCATCCTAAACTTTGGAGTCGATAGATCACGCCGTACCTTTTAACAATGAATAAAATTACTGATTCTGGTCTAACCCCATCATAATCATCCCTTTTCTATCATAAAAGAAATTATTTCGATTATAGATTATACCATCGGAAATAAAGGATATCAAGAGAAAAACGGGGCAATTACAGGTGTTCTGGCATTACTGTTCACGTATGCGTGAACAGTAACTTCTGGCATCTCTTACATAAAATTATCTATTTTTTCTGTCCTCTGGTTTTTTCATCTTCTGTCTCCAGGACCGTATCAGATGCGCCGCCAGCCGGTTTCCAAAATACCCCGCCGCGCATCCCACAATCATGCCGCCCAAAACATCGGTCGGGTAATGCACATATAAATACATTCTTGAAAACGCCATCAGGATCGCCAGAGGCAGCGTGATTTTCCACCATTTTTTCGCCCCGGCAAAGTACAGAGCCGCGACCGCAGCAAACGAAGCCGCCGTATGTCCCGACGGGAAGGAATAGTCCGCCGGGCGGGCAATGAGCAGCTGAATTGTCTGATTCACATCGCACGGACGGATCCGGCAAACCATAGGCTTTAGTAAGATATTACAGATGATCGCATCCAGACAGAGCGCTGCCGCCAGCGCAGCTCCCCATCTTCTCGTCCGCGGAATCATAAGCAGCAGGCATGTAAACAGAATCCAAATCATTCCTGCATTTCCAAGCCGCGAAATAAACACCATCCAGACATCGCCCACCGGCGTCCGCATCTGCTGAATCCAATCCAGTATTTGTAACTCCATTTTCATTTTGCTCCCTCTGTTTTTTACACAACTTTATGCGCGAGCCATCTCCGGCCCATAAAGCGGAATGTGAATACAATGCCCCGGATCATCCAGTCTGTAAACATGCCGATCCACACCGCGATCGGTCCGAAGCCGTGGACGCGGCAGAGATAAATGCACAGCGTCACCCGGAACGCCCACATACTGATGCAGGAGAGAATCATCGAAAACCTCACATCCCCGGCAGCCCGCATTCCATATGCCGGAATAAATGCGAGCGTCCAGACGATCGGCTTTACCACCGTGATCCATCCGACCATGTAGAGACACATCTTCGCACTCTTCGGCTCCATGCCGCCCAGAATCGTGACCGGTTTCGTCGCCAGAAATACGAGCGCACAGCTTGCGATGATGACGATCTCCGCCACTGCCGTCAATTTTTTGATATAATAGATCGCCTCATCCTTGCGCCCCGCGCCGAGACACTGTCCGACCACCGTCATCATGCCGATTCCGATACCGATCGCCGCGATGCCGTTTAAGTTTTCCAGAATATTCGTCATCGCCTGGGCTGCGATCGCGATCGTCCCGAGGGTCGAGACGGTTGACTGAATCGCAAGCTTTCCAAACTGGAACATCGCATTTTCGATACCGTTTGGGATTCCCAATGAGAGAATCCGCATAATCCGGCGTCCGTCCGGACGGATATGCAGATAGTCACGCACCGCAATTTCCTGGCTGGGATTGTGCAAAAAAGCGAACACCACCACTGCCGAGATAACGCGGGAACCGAACGTGGCAATCGCCGCACCGGCAACTCCAAGATGGAAGCCCCAGATAAGCACCGCATTTCCGGCGATATTTAACCCGTTAGAGACGACCGCGATCGTCATCGGAAGCCTTGTATTTCCCTGCGCCCGGTAGATCGAGGAACCAGCATCATAGAGGGCGATAAATGGGAACGAAAGCGCCGTGTAGAAGAAATAGATCTGCGCTGCCTCCATGACATCCGCCTCGACGCTGCCGAAAATCAGCCGCAGCAGCGGTCCGCGTGTCAGAAGGCAGACTGCCATGACCGCCGACGAGATGCACGCCACCACAAAAGATAACTGTCTCGCGGATTCCTCCGCATTTTTCTTATCTTTCTGTCCGATGTACTGGGAGCAGACGATCGTGCCGCCTGCCGCCAGCGCATAGAATGCCTGTATCACTAAAATATTGATGGAGTCAACCAAAGAAACCGCCGAGATCGCCGCCGATCCCACGTTGCTGACCATAATGCTGTCCGCTGTACCCATCAGGGAGTTTAAAATCTGCTCTACGATCAGCGGAACCAGAAGAATCCGCAGATCGCGATTGCTGAAAAGATGATTTGTCTGCTCTTGTCTGCCCATATGCTGTCCTGTAACTTTCTATATTTTATTCTCTGTCCAAATGGTCCGTTTTTCTAACGGTCAGGCATCACATGCACGGACGCCGCCGCATCTGAGACGAAATTACCCCCTTAGCATGATAACGGATACATATAATAATTCCGCACCATTGCCCTATCCTTCGTTCACCAGCGTCAGAATCCAGTACAGCCATGCCCGCACTGAACTTGACCTTCGCACGATCAGATTCTCCCCGCAGACCTGGTATTCCCGCATTTTCTTTGCGACATACTCCTTGTCCGGAACATCTCCGATCTGAAGGGCAGCCTCAAATAAATCGTGGAAAATCGGGTGTTCCAGAATCAGGCGGACGTATTCGAGCTGGCGCGCCCTATACGGCAGTTTCAAAAGCCGTCTTCCCATCGCCGTGATATGCACTTTCACGCCGTCCTCATCCGTCTGCTTCTCCGCCAGCCCCAGATAGCGGCACGCGTTGAAATAATAGTCCGACTGTCGCTCCTTAAATCCAAAAAGCTGCGCGATCTCCCCGCCCGTCATTGGATTCTCGTTCAGCCGTTCCACCAGTGAAATAACCTTGTAAAAGCTGTCCGCCTGGATAAAGGTAACCGCCGGTTCCGGCTTGACCTTTGTTCGTGACCAGACATCGTATAAATCATCCAGCGTGATCTCGATTTCCTCTAAGCTATAATTTCGCTCCTGCACCAGCCGCAGCGAATTGTAGTAGCGCAGGTCCGTAAATTCATATTCCAGCAGGCGGAAAATATTATTCGAATACACCATAAACACCGGACGGATCGGCTTGTGTATCTTCTCCTCCCAGAGTCTCGCCGGATAATAGAGCTGCCGGATCAGAAAATTGCTGTGGACGACGTTTTTTCCCTCGATCAGCGTAAATACATTCTCATTTTCAAATCCGCCGTCGATCTCGACCTGCGAATTCTGTACCTGGATAAGCGGCTTTTTTTCAATCGGCTCTGATTTTTGATAGTCGCTGACATAAAACTCAAAATTTCCAGACCCCATCCGCCCCGAAACCGTCTGCACCATGCGATCCTCGCCCAGAAAATCATCCAGAATCCCCGTGATGCTCATAACATTGATCGCGCTGGCTTCCGAGCGGATGTCATGAAGGTCGATCGACTCAAAGTAATCGGGTATCTTCGCGCTCGTCACCCGTTTGATATCGGACGGAATCTCCGGAAAATCCTGATATAAGTCAAACTCGCCCAGCACATAGCCGCCGCGCGACACCGGAAGAATCGAAATCTTCTTTCCAAACACCCGCGGCAGGGATTCCCGCGTGTCAAATTTCGTCATCAGACGCGGTTCCTTGACTTCGCGGATCTGGTCGGCGGTGATGTAAAACCGCCCATGTTTCTCAATTTCCCGCTCAATCCGGTATTTATCAAATAAAATTCTCCATTTATCATCAATCAAGCTCATAATTGCGTACCAGAACTTCCTGAATCTCTCCGCGCTTCTCCGGTTTCACGTTGATCGCGCGCTTGGCATCCACGTGGTCGATGATGTAATCTTTATATAAATCCTCGATAAATTCGCAGGACGAATTGGAAAGCAGGAACTTGATGCCCTTTGCATTCAACATGTCGCACTGCTCTTTTAATGCGATCTGCTCTTCCTCCCCGAAGCCGCCCGCGGTGTAGCCCGTGAACGACGCCGACGAGCTGATCGGCATATAAGGCGGATCAAAATAGACGAACGCGCCCTTCCGGATGCCCTTTAACGCCTCGCGGTAATCGCCGCATTTGATCGTAATATTCGCTTTATTTAAATACGTATTCAGCGCATGGATAGTCGCCTCGTTCGTGATATTCGGGTTCTTATATCTGCCCCACGGAGAATTGAACTCGCCGGAGCTGTTGACGCGGAACAGGCCGTTGTAGCAGGTCTTGTTCAGGTAAATGATCCGCGCTGCCCGCTCGACGTTGGTCCGCGTCTGATACGTCTCCTTATCGCGATCCCACGCCCGCACCGTATAATAATACTCCTCGCAATTCTGTTCCTTATGGGCGCTCAGCGCCGCAATCAGCTCTTCCGGCTCTTCCTTGATCATCCGGTATACATTGATCAGCTCTTCGTTGGAGTCATTGATCACCGCCTTGTTCGGCTGTCTCCCAAAGAGCACCGCACCGCCCCCGATAAACGGCTCATAATAGGTCGAACATTCCGGGATCAGCGGATTGATGCTGTCCAGCAGCTGCCGTTTGCCGCCTACCCATTTTAGGATGGGCATGACGAACGGATTTTTTCTTGACATCGGATAGGGTACCTCCTTCTGTTTGTCTTCCGGATACATTGCAATACAAAAACGGGAAATCAGATGTCCGCTTGTGCTCTGATTACCCGTTTATTATAATCGTACAACTGTTCTAGTTCATTATACTTGACTTTGGGGTGGATGTCCAGCATTAGAACCGGAAATTCCTTATGTATTCTCAAGCTATATCATTGACTCGTATATTTCTCTCCTAAACCTAAGTCACATTTTGCATGACCTTTATTACAATTATATGCAATTGAATATCCTTTATCCTTCTTAAACCTAACTGCACAGTATCCAGCCTTCATCTTAACCTTATGCCCATCTAAAAAAGTCACCGACTGCCAGTCATAATCGCTCCCTGCTACATCAACATCAATCACTTTAACCTTCGGATTCGGATTCTGCTTCTGGGTAGACATATAATCTGCCTGTATTTCCGCATAATATGCCCTGAGATTCGCCCAGTCTGCCGCCACCTCTGCCTTGTGCATCTGTGCCGTAAAAATCGGGATTGAAATTGATACCAGTATTCCAATAATAACAACCACTATCAAGAGTTCAACCAGTGTAAAACCTTTCTGTCTCTTCATCACAAATTTCTCCTTCTGTCAGTTTATGTTATTATATTCGTTTTTTCTTCCTAAAGCAATTACATGATGTTGGGGTCAAAAATTCTCCCGCAAGCAAGCTTGCGTCGAACTTCTGACCTTTTGACCCTGGTATCATTACATATTTTTAACAAAATCGATATTCATAAATCAAACAAGACAAACGTATGTATTTCGTTTCCGTACATCCAAATTTATCGAGACGGCTCCACTTTCTCAGCCAGCCAGGATTTTCTCAGTGCCGCATAGGAAACCAGAAAGTTGGCAAGCCATCCTGCCGGCACGGCAAGCCAAACAAAATTAATGCCAAAACGCGGTGCACCGATCAACGCCACGGACAGGCGGATCGCAAGATTTACCATGTTGGCAACGAGGAATGGCCGCATGATTCCGAGTCCGCGAAGGACTCCATCGGTCGCCATTTTAATTCCCATAAAAATAAAGAAGTAACCAAGCCATCTCATATAATCCCCAGACACCTGATAAGCCAGGGCGGTTCCGTCTTTTCCAAGGAACAGTGATGAAATCTGCGTGTGCAGCGTTTCAATGACAAGGAAAGCAAGCGCCGCAAAACACACATCCAGCACCAATGCTGCGTGGTAGCCTTTTTTGATGCGCTGGGTTTTGTTTGCGCCAAGATTCTGGGAAACAAATGGGGAAACCGCATTGCCGATGGACACAAAAATCAGGGAAAAAACATTCTCCACACGCATCGTTGCCGCGTATCCGGCGAGTGCCTGTGTGCCAAAAGGATTTACCACCGCCTGTACGATCATCATACCGATGGATACGGTAGACTGCTGAAGAACCGACGGAACAGCAATCCGAAGCATCGAGCGCAGCTCCTGTCCCTCAAACCAGGCAAAGATACTCTTATACCGCCGCATCCGGTAAAAGAAAATCAAAAGTGAAAACACAGCCGAAATGCCCTGTGCGATCAAAGTTGCAAGCGCCGCACCGAACACGCCAAGTCCCAGACCGGCTACCATCCAAAGATCCATCACAATATTCAGGATGGATGAAAAGATCAGCAGCCCCAGCGGAATTTTTGATTCACCGATGGAAGTGAACATGGTGGAGAGAATATTGTACATGAACAAAAACGGAAAGCCCACAAAATAGACCCGCAAGTACAGTACCGCTTCGTCCAGAATATCGGCAGGGGTCTGTAACCCGCTCATCATCGCATGGGAAAAGCAAAAGCCAAAGATACCAAGGAGGATGCTCAGAAGCAAAAAGCTGATCAGTGACGTAGACACAATGGTTTTCATTTTGCCATACTCTTTGGCGCCGAAATAGCGACTCACAAGCACACCTGCACCGACACCGGCACCCAGTGCCACACAAATGAAAACATTCGTCAGGGCTGCACAGGCACCCACCGCTGCCAGTGCAGAGGAACCCACAAACTGACCGACGATAATGGAGTCAGCCATATTGTATACCTGCTGAAAAAAACTGCCGAGAATCATCGGCATTGCAAAAACCGTCAACGCTTTCAGCGGCGCATCGGTAATCAAATACTCATCTTTTGACATGATCCTATTCCTCCACAACTTCCTGCTTTTTACCCGAAAGCACAAGCTTAGCAAGTACGATCCGTAATTCGTGTACAAAAATTCCGGCAAAACCAAAACAGGGTCCAGAAATAATTGGCATAACATTGTTAATTCGTTTCATAATTTCACTCATTCACTTTCTGCGCCACAGTTGCAGCTATGGTTATCCGGTGCCTCCATTGCCTTTTACTGTGTTCAGCAGCTGCTGGGAATGTATGTGTACCCAGCATAATATTTATATAAACCGCCAGTTTTTCTGTCTATTTATATTATAATCGATCTTCCATTTAAGATACAATCATTATACACAAAAAAGCTCCGCCTATATTTTAGTATAGACGAAGCTTCCTAATTCTAACTCCTAATCCTCCATATTTTCTCTTCTCAATAGCTCAAACAATGTCAGCAGTCCCTCACACAAAACAGGATCCAGAACCGGAATTCCTACTGTCTTTTCGATGGAGGGAGCAATACGGATACTGGACATTCCTGTACAGCTAAGGGCAATCACATCGGCACCCATCTCTTTCTGCGCAGCCGCTGCTTTCATGGTGGCTTCATATCCTCTGTCTGTCATCAAATCCAGGACATTTTCTACCCCATCTCCCTTTGCATTGTCTACAATCCGATCACCGAATATCCGCTGATATCCTGACGGTACATCTTCGGTAATCCCCAACACAGCCGGATGACTGCCAAAAAACAGACTCAACGCTGCAGTACTGGATCCCGCTCCTATAACCGGAATCGGTACAGCCTGTCTTGCCTCCGGAACTCCCGGATCACCGGCACAGCTGATAATAATAGCCTGACAGCCTTCCTTCCACAGTTCCACTGCAAGATTCACCACCTTAGGTACACCTACAGCGAATGTTTCATCATCATGAATTCCCTCCGGTTGTTCCGGAATACATCGTGACACCACCTGGAACATAGGGAAATACGATTCTATCAGCTTTCCATGCAGCTGCAGCAATTCCTCGTCCTCTGTGGTCAGCACCCGAATCAGACCAACTTTATAAGTTTTCATATTATACGTCCTTTCTCTCTTGTTTCGTGAAAATAATTTCATGAAGAAAGTACTCCAGCAGCAATTGGAAGTTCTCCTTAAATCTGGAAAACTCCATCTAACATAACTAGCTTGTCATCCAAATATAATGTAGGATTCTTAATAATTCCATCCATATGGCAGTCTGCCTGATTATTTCCTCCAAATCCCACGTTAGTACCAAAGGCAATATGAACCGTTTGATAAGCTTTCTCATCCTCCAGAATAACGCCGATCAGTCTGGCCGCATAGTTGGTTCCAATGCCCAGTTCACACAGAGTGGCATTGTTCCTATTTCTCAAGAGAATCTCCAGTTTCTCTGCCTCTTTTCCTTGGATGCTTTGAAGAACCCCGTCCTTCACTTTCACTTCCAAAGGCTGTTCTAATAAACCGATTCCAACCATAGATCCATCAATTACCATCGTACCATTTGCTCCTGTCTCTATCGGAGCTATGTAGGACTCTCCGGAAGGAAGATTTCCCGCCTGCCCCTTTTCCCGATAGACACCAGGGCTAGATACTCCACGCCGTCCCCGAAGATCCAGCGTTAAAACATGTCCATCTTTCTCTATGCGGGCTGTATTGGCATTCGTCAATAAATCAGTCACCTGCTCTGTAAGTGCCATAACACGACTGTAATCTGCAGTCATAGCACCCATGGCAAACATTTCCTCCGTGATTCCCGGCATTGTAGCAATCCTTGCTCCAGCTTCCGCTGCCTCAATTTTGGCGCGTGTATGCGTAATCGATGTTTTCATGGGGCAAATCACCACATCCGCCGCCTTCATGGCAGCTGCCACTACAGAGGGTGGTTCCTGACCAGATACCTCTCGAGCAGGCATGGTCATTAACATAGCTTCTGCTTTCAAAAGTTTAGCTGCCTGATACAAGGCCTGACCAATGGCATACTTCTCATCATCGGTCACTATCAGTACGTTCTCCCCTGGTTTGACATTCATGCAGTTTGTTAAAATATTTTTTCCAATTTCCGCCAGTTCCATCGTATTTTCCCCCCTTATGACAACAGCTCCATCATAACCCGAACTGCAAGTGTCCGGGATAAAATCACCCGTTTTCCAGACAATTTCTGAAATCGCTCTTTCATTCCGATATTATAGCCAATGCAGTCCATTACCACCAGATCCACATCCATTTTCGCTGCAGCTCTAGCCGCCGCATCCAAATCATCCTGGCTGCCATAGGGAGAAGCCGGAATAACAATACTCTCCTTTACATACTGATTCCACTTTTTCTCTGTCTGTTCCACGTGCTGCGGTGTAGGAACCACTACAGCGATCTTTCCTCGATTAGACAAAGCCGACACAAGGCCATTAAGCACCTTGCACGGAAAAATCAATGGCACTTTCGAATGAAACACAGCTGGAAAATCTCCCGTGCACAAAAACAGAATCAAATTTACGCCCTGCTCTTCCAACCGATCGATACACTGCTGCAGCTGGGGCAGAATATGTCGTTCGGCAAACATAACCGAACTTCCGTCTCGAAGTCGCGAGATTAAAGTATAATCCTCTGGTCCTGGTGCAAATGCCTGGATATCCTCCCGAGTGAGCCCATCTAATGCACCTGCCTGAATTAGTTCCACCTGCTCACCCATCAGCGGAAGCAATTCTTGAACCACATCCGCCCTGGGTGACTGCCCAATGGTTATTGCTCCAACTTTCATCTTCACCATCTTAATTTCCTCCATCTTATACTTGTCCTATCGTAACTGTTCAGTACCTTCACAGTCACGCGCAAAAATCCATTAAAAATTGCCTACGGCAATGGGATTTTTGCCTGCTGAACCGTTACGTCCTATCTACAAAGGCCCCGCTGCCAGTATTTTGGCGGCGGGGTCTTTCGCATAGATTTCCTTATCTCCTTATCAGAATGACACACAATCCACAATAGGACGGTTGATGATCTTCTCTACGCCCGCCAATAAGTCCTTGTCAAACATGGGAGCCGCCAACTTCAGATGCTGATAACCCACATGAATGAGATAAACTTCCTGGCCCTGCTTCAAGTCAGATGTAGGCGTTGGCCGTCCAGTCTGGCTGTCAAATGTCATAATCAGATCAGGGAATGTGCCTCTGCGCTGTCCATCTGGTCCATCCACCGTCATGTACTCATTCCAGAAAGACATCTCATATCCACCAATCTTAACGATACCTACATCAAAGCCGCCTTCACTGCGCAGCTGATACTCCTCTACCGGACCGTGAGCCAATATCTCACCGCCTAAAAATTCACAAACCTCCTGCACGCCATTTTCTACCGACTTTTCTAATCCCTGTGAATAACGGCGTCCCGTCTCAATAGCCAGTGACAAGCCCCCCACAGCGCTGTTTTTTTGCAGGAACGAAGCCTTCACCGGGTTCCGGATTACAGCCACAAGACCTCCAGCCTCCACAGCAGCCGCCCGCACCAGTTTAGAACAATGATCAATAGAACCTGTAACTGTGCATTCCACGTGTCGGCCCAATTCCTTTCGTCCGCCCACACAGGTCATGGTAGTAATATAATTGGGATCACGATGAAGATTCAGGCTTCCCATCACTCCCGTAGGATGAGCACGGCCGTTGCAGGGAGCGTCTATCAGAGGGATTCCCAGCATGGATGCCTCTAGCCAGCCATTGAACGTAGAACCGCCTCCATTCTCATTAGTAACGATACCTCCTGGACGAATACCCGTGCTTTGAGTAAAGAGCTCCACGCAGCGCATCATATCTGCCGGGGAGACAAACTTCTCCTGTGCGGCAGGAGCCCCTACCATAGAAGCTGTGACAACCACGGTTTCCGGATCAATCTGATCCAACGGGGTTAATTCCAGCTGGCTGAACCGCACAGCCAGATCTCCGAACTCAGCTCCGGTCTTTGCCGAACCGCCTCCACCGCCGCCAAGAATGGAGCCACCAAGAGCCGCCCAACGGACATGTTCTTCTGTCAATTTCATTCCAATATGTTCCATAACTTTCTTCCTTTCTATATTCTGCATCAAAATGCTTCCACCTTAATTCTTCTTATTTGCCACCAGATTAAATACCACATGCAGCACAACCGTAGCTACCATACCATTAATAGCCTGAATGCCCGGAGAGAAAATAGCAACTGCTACACCACATCCCCAAGCCAGAACGGAAGGCCACTTGATAAGTGGAAGGTTTTCGTAAGAAATGTCATTATAATTATAATTATGTTTTACTCCAAACAAAGGCAGTACCAAATAATCAGCCACCATAACTGCAGCCATTGGCGGAATTACAATACCAAGCCATGTCATATACGGCACAAAGTAGTCCACCACACCACAGAAACCTAAAGCAATTCCGATAGCGCCCAGAACAATGGTAACAGTGCTCTTTTTCTTCACTTCGATAATGTTGCATGTCGCATTGGATGCGGAGTACAGGTTCTGCTGGTTAGTTGTCCATGCAGCTAAAGTAATAAGCACAGCACCAATGATTCCTGAACCAGTGGCCAATACGCCGATGTAATCAGATACTACTCCGAAATCCCATGTTTCCAGATGCAGAGCAGCTGCAATACCAGCAATTGGAAGCAGGAAATGACCAAAGAAAAGACCAGCGATCCAAACGATAGAAATCTTTATGATATCCGTCTTTGCAAATCGACCGCAGTCGGGAACAGTAGCCATTCCGGCTGCCCAGCTGCCAATAACTGTGGTAACGCCAGTAGCCATGGTGCCAATCTGACTTCCCGTAGGGCTATAAGAGAACAAAGAATCTACGCCAATCAATCTTACACAGTTAACCAGTGCCAAAACAATAAACAGAAGCAACGGAATCGCTGCAAATGTGCTTAACTTCTCCATTCCCTTAAATCCCTTAATCGCTGTAGATGCCATCATAATTCCGCCCAGCACTGCCAGGATCGGTACACTTATCGGAAGATACTGAGACCAAATCTGCCCAAAGAAGCCCAACTGGGTGGCAAACCAACCCACGGAGGTCACACAGATAATCGCCGAGAAAATATAAGTTCCTACCCGACCTACGGTAAACCGAATCAATGACATTGCTGCCAATCCGGTTTTTGAACCGATATACACAGTCATAATCATGACCACCACTAATATAATATCACCGATTGACAGGGCAATGAGAGCATCCCGAAACTTCATGCTGGATCCCAACGCCGTACCTGTAGCCAGGTCTCCTACTACTACATTCCAACATAACCAGACGAAAAACATCTTAATCCATCCGTACCGCTTATTCTGAGGAACCGGGGTATAAATATAATCCTGATCTTCCACGTTAGACTCAGTTGTCACAGCATTCACATCCTGTTTTTTATCACTCATATGGCTCTCCCTTCTTTTAAAGCACACAATCCGTTTCTTCTATCAACTTGTCATACCATGTAGTATGTCTGGTCCCAAGCATTGGCTTTTCTCGAACCAGGTTTATCACTGGACACCCACTTTCATCTGAGAATATAAATCGAGTATCCATTGTCATATCTGCAAATCCGCTCTCGTTGAGCACCACCTCATTCCGCGGTACTAGGAACATATCTGGACCAAATATGCCGCTCACTCCTTTTTGAGCCGCAAAGGCTGCGTATGTACTATTTTCATTAGCCCTTACCCTAGCAAGATGATAATGTTCCACCTCCTGTTGAACCTCTGGAATACCAGGAGGGCACGACGGATTTTCCACTGCTGGAATAGCTAAAATATCGCATCCTCTATTGGCCAGCAATCGAGGCACTTCCGTAATAAAAATTTCGTTGCCTAACAGTACACCGATTCTGCCATAAGGGCGATCAAGGACCAGTCCGGCACAGTCTCCTGCTTCCGCCCACTGTGCTTCTCTCTCAGTCAGATGACTCTTCCGATAGTAATGACGAGAACCATCTTCGCACAAGCATGCTGCTGCATTCCATAGCTTCCCGTTTTCTTCTAATACAAAGCCCAGAATCACATCCACATGATTCTCCATGACTAGAGAAGATAGCTCTTTCCACACAGGATCATCCTCTCGAATGGCCATGCACTGTGCTTGCTGCAAGTCATCAGGCACACCTCCAAGCACCAATTCAGGCAGAACCAGCAAGCGATCTCCTTGCTTCCCCGCTTGACTGATAGCCTGCTTTACAGCCATAAAACCTTCTTCCCGATTCTCTGGCTTTATGCTGCATACCGCCGTTGAAAATTGCTTTCCCTCAAGCAATGGCTCCGTAGCATATGCTTGGTAATACTGGCTCTGATACCATGGATAACGCTGTAACTGAAGTTCACGGTAGAGTTTCGGACGGCGTAAAGGAATATCGCTTCGATCCGGCTTCATCTCTAAATCAATCTCAGCTATAGCAATTCCATCCCCATGAGGCTGACATGCCACTACTCTGCCCTCTGGATCAATAATCCCGCTTCCGCCGCAGAAATCGAATCCTTTTTCATTTCCGTGCCGATTAGAAGCAATCACATACATACCGTTTTCCTTAGCACGTGTCAGCCAGATATCTGATGGGATAGAGGACTCGTTCCAGTTCATAGGCGCACACAAAACCTGTGCTCCCATAAGCCGGCTTAACCTAGGTCCTTCCGGATAACTTAGATCCATACAAATCTGTATGCCTATGTTCCCAATAGGGGTATCGAACACCTTTACCGGTTCATCTCCCGTTTTAGCCCATGTGCTATCAGGAACATAATGGTGCATTTTTCGATGTCGGCCAATCAGCCCATCTGGTCCTATAAGAACCGCTGAATTGTACAATCTCTCTCCATCCAGCTCAGGAAGTCCTGCAACTAAATAGCAGTCTAACTCCTTTGCTAAATTCTCCAATAATCCTACCGTCTGCCCATTTACTACGGACTCTGCCATCTTGGCCGCTTGTTCCATACTTTCAAAATAGTATCCAGTGGCGCACATTTCTGGCAGGACAATGAGCTTCGCCCCTTGAGCTGCTGCCTGACGCACCAAGTTCGTCAGAGCAGCCAAGTTTTTCTCTTTATCCATAAAATGGCAGTCGTATTGAATCGCTGCACCTTTATACTTCATGCTTCTCACTCTCCTTTCTATCGTTCATTTGTCCGAAATTCCTATTATAGGAATGTAATTACTTTCATAAGAATTATGTTGTTATATTAGCATTTTATCAGAGTCTTGTCAATATACTACATCGAATTCTCATAAATTAGTTTTATATCTATACTTTTTTGTGACAAAAAGAAAATCAGGGCAAAAGACCATTTCTTTTGTCCTGATTCCTTATATTATTACCTATATTTGCATCTGCAACAAATCAATCAGATATTCTACTGTAATAGTTTGAACCCATTTGATTATTGATCTCAACAGCCAGTTGACGCCCCTGCTGGATATATTTCTCCACAACGTCTTGTCGTTCCGAATCATCTACTCCCCCTACACTCAGACCAGCCACTAGCTGGTTAGCTGAGTTATAGATAGGAAATCCAACGGCAAACAGTCCCTCTGTCAGCCTGTTATGAGTAATATCATATCCACGAGCTCGAGCACCTTTCAAATCCTCCTTCAGCTGAGTTTTCTCCTCTTCTGACAACTCTAAGCTATTCAAATAACTGCTTTGAAATTGGGGCGAAGCAAATGCCAGTAATACTCGATTGCTTGCCCCACGAAACAACGGGTATACCCCACCCACAAACACCGAACTCAAACGCCCAGTATTATCTGAGACCACACGATCCACACACAAACTCTGATTTCCGCACGGAATTGTAAGATATGTACTGATCTTGGTACGCTCATGGAAATTCCAAAGAAAATCGTGAGCAATTCGTTTAACATCTTGCCTATGCACCGCACAAAATCCCAACATCAGCACCTGCTCTCCCAAAGAGTACTGTTTCGTAAAAGGATCCTGTGTTAAGAATCCCTCTTCGGTCAAAGTATGTACCAATCGATAGGCGATGGTTTTTCCCACCCCCAGCTCCTTGGCAATCGACGGCAGAGACAGTGTATTCTGCTGTCTAAACATTTCTAAAATAGTTAGGGCACGGCCAACCGTCTGCAGGTAGCTCGCATCATCCTTTTTATTTGGATTCATCTCTCCTCCTTAAGTTTGTGATTTTTACTCTCCCGCTGCTTCCCGGTAAGCTTTACTGCCCGCCTCGCTCCAGGATGTTTTTTCCCCGGATATCACTTCTCCGCATTCTCCATAATTCCAAACGATATCCCTTGGTCGAGAGCACAGCCTGACCGGAAAGGTCATACATATTAGAAATCATACCGCACCACCTGGCAGTTTTTTACGCCAAAGGATGCAAATTCTTCATTGGTCATATCCGTAAAATACGACTGAATCATCCTTGAAATTCCATTGTGTGCCACCAGAATGTATGTCTTATGGTCAGACTCCTGTTTTATCTCATCCAGCAGATTATAGATACGCTGTGCAAGCTGCAGCATGGATTCTCCCCCTTCATATCGGCAGGCAAATGACTCTTTCGCCGTCTTAAACTCTTTGCCGTCTCTCGGCGTAGACTCCCATTTTCCAAAGTTCTGCTCTATGAGTCTTGGTTCTTCCCTGCAGGGAATCCCGCTCATTTCAGAAATAATTTTTGCTGTATCTGCTGCACGGCTAAGGGGTGAATAGAGAATTTCATCTGCCTTGATTCCGCTTTCTACAATATTTTTCCCGGTTTCAGCCGCCTGCTGCCGTCCATGCTCCGTCAACGGACTGTCTGTTGCTCCGCAGATTTTATTCTCCACATTCCACACAGTCTGTCCGTGTCTTACAAAATAAAAATGTCCCATGATGCCATCCCTTCTCATTAGCTTCGCAAGCTTTTTTATACCCAGGAAATTCCCTGCTGCCTATCATCGTCATACATCATTTCCGTCATTGATAATCCTGGGAAAGCAGCTGTCATAATTGTATTATAACTATACTCAGGTTAAGATACAACTCTATCCTTTACTGGGCACGTATGCGCAAACAGTTCCAGTGCTGTTCTCAAAATCCGTTTCTTTGTGCCTTCCGCCATAATTATTTTCTTCATTAAAGTAACCATTCGATAACTACGCTATGATTACCGAATGGTTACTTATCAAGAACTAATGAATAATTCAAGTCGAACGTCTTCCATTTGACTTGCCTCCCTCGAAAACCCTTCGTTTTTCCTCGAACGGCAGCCCTAGATCAATGCCGGCTGCTTCCGACGCCCCCAACTTATCAGCAGATACTTTCAGAACCATACCATTTATTATTGTCGTTGCGCCTCAGTACAGCTTTCCAGTCATTCCAGGGATATTCCGGCTCTGCGCCGTAATGGTCATCCATCTCATCGTAAATAATATGCTCGATAATTGCCGTGGTCTTTGTTGAATAGACCACAGCTTAAAGGGGGCTTGCTTTCTTCATGAACTCCAGATAAAGGCTGAACAGCACGGCGCAGACGGGAACGCTGAACAGCATCCCTAAGATGCCGAATGCTTCGCCGCCGATTGTAACAGCCATCAGCACAAGCAGTCCGGGAAGCCCAACGGACTTGCCGACCACCTTGGGATAAATCAGATTGCCCTCCACCTGCTGCAAAACGATCAGAAAGAGAATGAACCACAGAGCCTTGCCAGGTTCTGCCAGCAGAATCAAAAACGCACCAAAGCCGCCGCCAATCCATGCGCCAAAAATCGGCACCAGCGCAGTGACGGCCACAAACGCGGAGACAGCACCGGCATACGGAATCCCAAGAATCAGCATTCCAAAGAAGCACAGAACACCGATGATAACCGCTTCGGTAAGCTGGCCGCTGACAAAATTTGTGAAGGTCTGATTGGTCAGCGCAGCAATACTAAGAAGCCGCTGCGCCGTCTTTTGCGGAAGGACTGTCTCAATGAGTTTTTTCAAATGTGCCGCGACGGCCTCCTTCTTTGCAAGCAGATAAAGTGCAAAAACAAATCCCAAGAAAGCATCCACAAAAACCGACAGGACAGAGGTTGCCGCGCCCCATGTCACGGTGAGAATCCCGCTTTCCTTGTCACTGATCAAGGCGGTGACCTTCTCAATCAACCGATCAGAGTCTATGACATATTCGGGCAGGACAATGTTATATTTTGCAGCAAACTGGACAACGCCAGCCCACCACCGCCCGATTTCCTCCACATAGACCGGAATGTTTTGGATAAACTCATCGCCGGATTCCCGCAAGCTGGGGAGCATCATAAACACCACAGCAAACAGAATTCCAAGGATGAGCACGGTGCTTGCTGTCAGGCACACGGGGCGGGTCAGCTTTGCAGGAGCTTTGCGGCACGCCTTGTTCCAGCAGCATTCCATTGGCCGAAGAACTACGTTGATCAAAAAAGCAATCGCGCCGCCGATCAGAAACGGAGTGAACAGTGCAAGCACCTTGCCGAGAAAACACAAAACAGCGTCAAGGTTTACCAGCGCCCATGCGAATACAATAAGCAGCAAAAAAGCACGGATGATATAGCGAACGATCGTCTCGTCCGGCCATTTGCCTCCCTGCGGTGCGGGTGTTTCATTTTTGTTAGAGGTTGGATTTTTCAATTTTTTCTCCATGTTTTTCCTTTCTGTCAGTATCGAAATCCTTTTTTTAAATCCGAAAGCACTTTTGCAGGGCTTTATCCTAACTCCTTGTGAATCGCACGATAGCTTTATTGTGCGCAGGTCAAAGACACGTCACATTGGCAAGCTTGAAATAATCAATATATTTTTCATTCTTTTTTTCTCCATTTCATTTGATAACATTATGTTGCGACTCAAAAATAGCGGAGTAAAATCAATTTTGTAAACCTGCCAGCGCCAGGAATTTTTTATCTGACTGGATACTCTGTGTCAGAAACTGACCATCCCGAAACAGTGCATAAGTCGTGACCGGTGCAGGTACATTCTGTGCGCTTTCTTTATCAGTGATATGGATAACCTTAAACGGGATACCATGTTCCTTCGCCGCCTCCTGCACTCTTGGCACCCAATAATAGGTGTATGGGCATTGATCGGTGTAATAAAGAACAAAACCGGCTTCTTCAATCACCGGATGTTTCGCACATTCCTTGAAATGCGGCGGTTGTGCACCCGATTCAATGGGAAGATACATAAGATTGATCCCGCAGTCGGATATGTCTGCCACACAGAACCCCTTATAAGTAAGGAATTTCGGGTCAGCGAGGAATTCCCGCTTTCGGCCCTCCGCGCACAGAATGCAAATACCTTTCTTTCCCTGCGCCTTGGCATCACAGATACATGCCTCCAGCAGATCCTTCGAATATCCGTGTCCCTTCATGGAGCCGGATACCCATAAGCAGTTAATGTAAAGATAATCATCTGCCGCAATCGGCACCCAGGCGTTTTCAGCCGGAATGTATTCGATAAAGCATTTGCCGCGTTCTTCGCTGCGATAGAAAACAAGTCCATCCTCAAAGCGCTGCCGCAGCCATTCCTTTTTTGCAACACTCTGCTTGCCGGACATGGCGCAGCAGATATGTTCCTTGTCAATATT
>NZ_CAKVZK010000007.1:0-81596 GCF_934835585.1 Clostridium sp. AF02-29
CACGACCAGTTTCAAAAAAGACTACAAACGAGCCATAAAGCGTGGCTTGAAGATCGAGCTGCTGGAGCAGGTCGTAGTATTGCTGGCAATGGGCGAGCCGCTGCCGGATAAGAACCGCGACCATTACCTGTCCGGCGATTGGGCAGGTCATCGGGAATGTCATATTCTCCCGACTGGCTGCTTGTGGATGGTGTTTGTCAGCGTGTCAAAATTCTCATACTTGTCAATCAAGGCTATAAATTTCTCTGCTGATTTCTGGCTCTACTCGTAGCCGGTAACAGCCTTTTCCAGTTCCGCGATCTCAATCTAAAGTTCGTCCTGAAACAAAAATGCTCTAAGTGATTTCTTCACTAACCATGACAAATATCATGATTAAGAAGTCACTTAGAGCATACATCACTTCTTGTTTATCTGTCTTTATTTTTCTTTTGGCTGCACGCAGCGGCTGAATCCCCGCTCGCTTACATAAAGTACGGCTGCGGCCGGAATTGCTGTTACGCAGACAACCAGCAGGTTAAAAAGCCATTTAAAATTGGTAATGAAGTGCAGGCTCTGCGGAACTGTGATTTTATCATATAAAAATGCCAGAATCTGTGGATCTCTGGTTAAAGTAAATGCTAAAAATGCCACTCCGATTCCCAGCACAATCGCCATGCCAAAAAGGATTCCCCAGACACTCCAGGTCGTTTTTGTATTAGCTGTCATACTCGATTGCCTCCTTAAAATTGATGGCTTTAGTGTAACGCAAAGATGTGTTCCTTTTGTGAAGAATACATAAAATTTCTGGTTATCTTTGTAAAAAGTATTTTATATACAAAAAGCAGCATACAGAGGCACGATTTTCTGTTACATCCCTTTTTTCTTAGAGCAACAGAGTCCTTTTCTTGTAGCGACAAGCAACCTTCAATTTTTATTCATAAAGTTCTGCCAATGTAAACATCCGTAAATTTCCGTCGTTCAACTCATCAAACCATGACGTATATCCGCTCAATGAAAATAAAAGATATTTTGAAATTCTGTATTTACCAGAAATAAGCTTGCTCCTTCTTAACAAGGTATCGTAAATTTCTTTACCAATAGGTTCGTTTTTAAATTTGCATTCACCTACAACCGCTGTTTTATCAATATCAGAGACAGCTACAATATCAATATCTGTAGATTGCTGATATTTTTTACCATCTTTTGATTCCAGCGTTTCATTTCCCCACCAGGAGCCAACTCTTGTAATAAAATTATCGAATTTTCCACAAATACCCTGTTCCAGTGTATAGTATCGGCACATCTCTTCAAAAACGCTTCCCATATAAGAATGCAAATTAGGTTTAACTGCTTTTTCATAATAGATATCTCCATGCCCCATTTCAATGACACTGGTTGCTTTCGGAATAAATTCATACCAAAATTTAAACATATGGTCTTTTAGGATATATTGCGTTTTTTTCTTGTTTTTTTCTTCGGTAATGCAGTTTTTCTTTTCAATCAATCCAACTTCCATCAATTTATCAATCGAATATAAAACAGTTGAAGCTTTTTCCTTGACTTTTTCAGAAATCAGATTAATAGTATTTTGACCAGAAGCAATTTGCTCAATAATATTATTAACCAATGCAATATCCATAAATTCCTGCGTTAAAAGGTTTCTTGTTTCATCATATAGATAACCGTCTGTATGAAAAAAAAGGTGTTTAATATTTTCATCCAATGTTTTGGTTTTATCAATCATCGAAAGATACTTGGCTACACCACCAGTAATTCCATAGCAGATTGCCTTCTCTTCAAACGAATAGTCCGGCACAAAAAGCGCAGAATCTTTATAATTAAAAGCTTCCAATTTGATCTGAGAATCCCTGCGTCCAAATAGGGGACTTTTTTCACTAAGGACTTTTTTTTCCATAAAGCTCAATGCAGAACCACATAAAATGATAAAAAGATTTTTATTTTGCCATTCTGTATCAATATATTTTTGTAAAATAGAAAGAAGTGAATCATCTTTTTCAGCCCAATAAGGAAGTTCATCAATTACCAGAACAATCTTTTTATCTGGCAATTTCTTTGTAATAAAATTGAAAATATCTTCTGTGGATGGAAAAGAGGCACTCTCGAAATCAGGATCTAACACAGAGATAACCTGTTTAGCAAATAATTCGAGGTTTCTATTTTGTCCAACTTTTGTTGCTGTATAAAAAATGGCGTTTTTATTTTTGATAAATTCGTTAATCAAAGTAGATTTTCCAATGCGTCTACGCCCATAAATAACCATCATGCCGAAGCCATCTTTATCATAAAGTGATTGCATGGCATCCAATTCTTTTCTTCTTCCGATAAACATGTCAAGCACCTCCCTGGTTTAAATTTTATTCAAATTAATTTAAGTCAAAATGATTTGAATAAAATATAACATAATTAAAAAGGAAATTCAAGATATAAATGAGTTTTCCTTTGCTTCTCCAGTATTTACAGAGGTATTTCCCATCTCCCGATACTTTTTCATATTCGAAGTATAATGTCTGAGTAAATATGGTAACATCGTTTCTATGCAAAAAGGACTCCGCCATCCCAGATTTCTCTGAGATGTCGGAGTCCTCTTTATATCAAGCTATCAGCTCAATGCCTCAAGTTCAGCTCAATTACGGCTCCCAAACGAAACCATCAGTTGTGCTCTGACCATTTGCATCAAAACCACCAGTTCTGATTACATCAGTCGGAAATGTTGTTGCAGTTGTAGTCTTCTCATCATCAACAAAGTACTTGTTAACAGTACCGCTCTTGGTTACAGTTACATAACCTTCGCCGCCATCCAGTTCGTACTTCTTAGAAGTGGATTTCTGGATCTTACCAGTCTTGTTAACTACATACAGGAGATTGTTGTATTTGTATACAGCGTAGTCATCATCAGCCTCAAGTCTCTGACCATCTGCGTACAGATAACCATCTTTGATTCCGTCATAGCCCTTACCAGTATCGTTGTTCTTTGTGCTGAAGTAGAATGTGAATGTATCATCATTGTCATCATCAGCAGTTGTCTTACCGGTCTTCATATAGCCATTGTCATCGAAGTAGTAGGTATGACCAGCGATTCTCTGAAGACCTGTCTGCATCTTACCATCCTGATCGAAGCAGAAGTACTTACCATTGATTTTGATTTTCTTTCTGTACTGGGTTGTACCTGTGGAGTCAGTCTGAGCATCCTCAGCGCCTGCCTTCTTAGCTTCGCCCTTCTTGAAGAAGTACCAGTCGGTATCGTTGTCGTTGCCAAGATCCTCAGCACCGTCGATCTCGTACCAGCCTGCTGCTCTGGAACCATCTTCTACTTCGTTAGCGTAGATCATATCGCTTGCGGTAGCGTTTGGTCTGGAATCGGAACCATCCAGAATAAAGTCTGTTGTAGAGCCTGTAGCGGTCGTCTCTTTGGTGTTAATCCACTCATACAGCATCTGACCATGCTCGTTGAAGTAGTAATATTTACCGTTGATTTTTTTCTTCTTGCTGTTGTCTCTGTATGCTTTACCGTCGTTCTGGAAGTAGTACCAGCCTTCGCTATCGCACAGGGAGCAATCATCATGAGACGGCATGGAATCGTTATCCTCGTCATCCTCATTCGGCTCTTCTAACCACAGCCACTTAGCATCTGTTCTCCAGCCTTCATCCTCAGTTCCCAGATAGTACCAGTCGCCGTTATCTTCGAACCAACCGTATCTCATCTCACCGTCGGTGTTGAAGTAGTAAGTTTTACCGTTGATCTTCTTCTTATCATCGGTTACTTTCTTACCTTTATTGTTGAAGTAGTACCAGTTCTCACCGTCATCATCCGGATCACTGCTGTCATCATCATCAGCTACTTTGATCCACTTGTTAACCAGCATAGCACCATCTTCGCCTACATAGTAGTCATCGTCTACCCAAGCGTCTGTTTCCATATCGCCATCTTCGTTGAGGTAGAACCACTTGCCACCATCTTTTTTCCACTCGTCAGTTACCTGATTGTCGTCGCTATCATAGTAGTGCCAAACACCAGCGTCATCTTTCTCCCAACCAGCTGCGAAAGAAGTCATGGAAGCACCCATAGCGAGTAAAGCTGCTGCAGAAAGTACTGCAACTAATTTAGTCTGCTTTCTCATAATTAATGCACTCTCCTTTTTACTTTTTGAAATATTTTTCTCGAAATCCTAACTGCATTACCAAGTCATTATACTTCGGATATGGAAAAGTATCGCAAGTTGCAAAAATAGGAGAGATAATAGGGGAAATTTAAGATTTCCTTCCTTGCTATCCACAAAACGAAATGCTATACTGATACAAGCCGTTTCTCTGGTTTTACGAATAAGAAAAGGAGAAGAATGTGATGGAACAGACAGAGATTGCAAGAGAGCAGGGAGCTCCGGCTGCATCCATTTTGGCAGAGCAGGCATGGGAAGGAAAAGTCCGAAAGGTTTTTTCATGGATTGTGTCGGTGTATCTGTGTGTGGTGTTTGGGGCATTTCCGCTATATTTCCATAATTATTATTATGATATTCTGGTATCGAAATATCAGTTTTACTGGCTCAGCACGGTTGCGATGCTGGCGTCATGCCTGATCGCAGCGATAGTATTTGCGTGCATGGACTTAAAGCGGTTTGGCGGGACGCATGTGCGGCGCTTTTTTTGCGCGTTTCGACCGTCTGAATTAAAAAAGCAGCCATTTGCCTATAAGGCGCTGGCAGTTTTCTGGGGACTGGCATTGATATCGACGGTGCTGTCGGACTATGTGTATGAGTCGTTCTGGGGCAATGAGGGACGATTCAGCGGATTTTTTTTGATTACGCTGTATGTGCTGGGAACGATTGTGATCAGCAAGTATGGTCGGATGAGAAAATGGTACCTGGATGTGTTTCTGGCATCGTCCGTTCTGGTCTGTCTGTTTGGAATCACAGATTATTTCCAGATGGATTTATTGGGATGGAAAAAGGGCGTGAGCAATGAACAGGGAAACCTGTTTGTATCTACATTGGGAAATATCAACACGTATACGGCGTTTGTGGCGCTTACGATGGCGGTTGCATGCGGCTGTTTTGTAAGTGAGAGAAAAGTGGGACGCCGTATCTGGTATTATCTGGTTTCGGCGCTGGCCTTTTTTGCATTGATTACCGGACAGAGTGATAATGCATATTTATCACTTGGAATGCTGTTTGCGGTGATGCCGCTGTTTTTATTTACGACATGGCGGGGCATCGCAGATTATGGTATTCTGGCGGCTACGTTTATGACCGTGATCAAGGTAGTAGATACGGTCAATAAAGTATATGCTGATCAGGTCATCGGTCTGGGCGGTGTGTTTGGCGTGTTGGTGCGCTATCGTTATCTGGAGGGAGTCGTCGTTTTATTCTGGATTCTGGCGGGGGTTCTCTGTGTTTGGAAACGGAAGATGGAACAGACGAATCCAGAGAGCAAACCGGGACGATGGATTTGGCGTGGCTGGTGTGCCGTTTTGATTCTTGGATGCCTGGCAGTGGCATTTGTCCTCTATGATGCAAATCTGGGAGGACATGCGGAACGGTACAGCGCGTTGTCCCAGTATCTTGTTTTTGATGATGACTGGGGAACGAACCGGGGATATTGCTGGAGAATTGGCTGGCAGTCCTATCGCGAGCTGCCGTTCCTGCATCAGTTGTTTGGTTTTGGACCCGACACATATGGAATTCTGACTTGGGATTTCAGGCAGGATGCGCTGGATCGGTATGGAGTTTTCTATGAGAGCGCCCACAACGAATATTTTCAGTACCTTGTTACAATGGGACCGCTTGCGCTTGTATCTTATCTTGCGTTTCTGGGCGGCACCTGCGTGCAGATGTGCAAAAAATGGAAAGAGTGCGCCTGGATCCTGGCGCCTGTTCTGGCGGTGCTCTGCTATGGAGCACAGGCAGTTGTTAATATCAACCTCCCGATCGCGACACCGATTATGTGGGCGATGCTGGCGATTGGGCTTGCACTCACAAGAGAGAAAGCAGAACAGGCAGAATAGCTCAAATAGACAGAACGGATTAAATAGACAGCAAATCCGGGCAGATTCGGCGGAAAAGCCGAATCTGCCTGGATTTTGTCGATTTAGAATTAAAAGTAATGTGTGAGCGAGTTACTGGGCACATATGCGTGAACAGTAACGGAGCGATGTTCCGTGTCGAAATTTGCGATCGATAGACTCTTTTATTTTTCTTAAAATCGGTTTATAAATAATATGAAAAGAAAAAACGATATGATCGCCTGGCAGAGCTGCGTTATGCAGTGTGGTCATCTGAATGGAAGAACAGGCAGTCAAAAGGAGGAGAGTTTATGGATGAAGCTAAAAAATTGATCGTTTTAGAGCAGGAAAATGAAGAATTAAAGCGTGAGCTGAGGGAGTTATTTAAAACTCTGGATCAGATGAATCAAAGCTTAAACCGGATGATTGACCACTACATACTCTGTAAGACGGAGAAGGCGGGATAAGCGGAGAGCCTGGATAAGATGGAAAAGAAGAGGCTCATTTATACCAGATGGAGCAGGTGAAAAATCAAATCAAAAATTAAATAGTAGATCGAATATGAAAGCCGCATGATTCAGAAGGTATGTTATCAAACCAGAATGAATCATGCGGCATTTTTTATCTACTCTGTGTAATATGTAGTCGGCGCGTCAATTCCCAGATTAAATCATGCATCCAGGAGACAGTCTGCTCCAGCTGCTCGTTTTTCTCTCTTAGAGCCAATACTTCCTGATAGAGCGTTTCCTTGTCGGAATCTTTTGAAATATCCGGATGGATCTTCGAGGAAGTGGAAGACGATTTTGTTTTACCCGGTGCTGCAGAAGGATCGGTCATCAATTTGGTGTTATCGGGTGCTGCATTTTGATCCGACGATTTTGCATCATCCAGTGATTTGCTCCGGCCGGATGGCTTTGTCTGCCCTGGTGCCTTAGCCTTGTTCGCCGGTTTGGCTTTAGAATCCAAAGGGATCGCCGCATTAATCATGTGTCTGGAAATCAGGATCTGCCGCTGTGGATAGTCTAAGTCCATGAAATCCTGATACGGAATGGGAAGAGGAGTCATGGCAATTGAGCAATGCGGACATACCGCATTGGCAACGAGCTGAAAGAATCCATAATGTCCACAGGTTGGACAGCAATAAACATTTAAACCACGCATAGAGTTGCCTCCGTAGAAGTAAGAGTTGAGTCATTGGGAGAAAAATGAAAATATTCCCCTTATTATAATACGTTTTAATTGAGAACATTATAACTGGTTTTTAGAAAAAAAATTAAAAATTTCCAAAAAAAATTTCAAGACGATAAAAAAAGACATCTTTCAGAAAAAATACCGCGGTGTCACAAAAGTGTCCTGCGGTATTTGAACGGATGCAATATTATATTCTACTGGATGATTCCAGATGTGTCAACTGTCCAGACAGTATCATTGCTGTCTTTGATATCCTTGAACCCTTTTCCGAGTTCCGGACGGGAAGCGGAAGAGGAAGAAGAGGTTGCTTTCTGGATGGTGCCGCTGGTGTTTACCAGGTAGCGTTTTTCACCGGTGGAAACCGGCTCATAGCGGAGCTCCGGATCCGCCTTCTTTAAAAGACCGTTTACATAAACCTGGTTATCGCGCTCTCCATGGTAGCCCTGTCCTTTGAGGGAACCTTTGGTCTGGAAATACCAGATCTGGTTTTCTTCTAAATCATCATTGTAAATAGTCTGCTTGCCGGTACGCATCACGCCGTCGTCGCCGAAGTAGTAGGAGGCGAAGCTGCCATCCGCCTGTTTCAGGCTCTGAAGCCCGGTCTGCATTTCACCGCGCTCGTTGAAGCAGTAGCGCTCGGAATTGATGGTGAAAATAGCAAGATCCTTCTCGGCAAAGTAAGCGGTTCCGTTTTTAAAGAAGAAGGAAAATGGCTCTTCTTCTTCGCTGATGCCCGGTGCCCCTTCAATGGTGTACCAGCCGCTTGCCCGGCGTCCGCCATTTTCCGGATCGTAGTAGCGGAAATCGTTTAAGCTGACAGTGTCTGTGGCAGAGTTGTCCGCTGTTGCTGCTTCGTTTGAAGGTGTGCTGGAGCTTACAAAGCCAGCTTCCGCGACATTGATCCAGCCTGTCTGCATCTGGCCGTCGATGAAGGTGTAGTAGCCATTGTCGATTTTGCGGTCCATCTGGTTTACGATCAAGCGTCCTTCGGTGTCAAAATAGCACCAGATATCTTCATCGTCGGTGTCTTTCGTGATGGTTTCCAGCAGAATCCATCCGGTTTTTCTGGCGCCGTCATCCTCCTCGCCGAGGTAGTAGGTCTGTCCGTCCAGCTCCAGAAGCCCGGTCTGCATCAGTCCGTCCTCGTCGAAATAGTAGGTTTTTCCGTTGATGCTCATCCATTTGGCAGTTACAATCTTGCCGTCCTTGCCAAAATAGAGCCAGGAGCCGCCGTCCGGAGAATCCGGACTGTCGTAGCTGATCTCATTTTCAGCCGAAACCCATTGGTTCTTTGCCATGTGCCCCTCATCGTTGACGAAATAGTCATCGACTCTCTGATTGGTAGCAATCTCGCCTTCCTCATCGAGATAAAACCAGTCGCCATTCCGCTTTTTCCATGTGTTTGTCTCTTTATAGCCGTCCTCATCGTAGTAATAAAGACGACCATCTTCCTCTGTCCAGCCGCTCTGAGCCGCCAGAACTCTGTAAGTTCCCGTATTTGTCATTATAGGTGCAGCAGCCGCGAACAAAGCCGCAGCGGATAAAACAGCTAAAGTTTTAGTTTGCTTACGCATGGTATAATCTCTCCTTTTTGAAAATGCGAAAATCCATCGCTGCATTACGGGGCTTATTATACGGGGATTATGCGTAAAAAGATAGTGTGCGTTGCTGGAAAGGGTGGAGAGATGTGGAAAAAGGGCACATTCTTTTTTATTTTACGTATTTCGAATCCGTCAGGAACTCCAGCGTCAGCGTTCCTGCCAGCCTCTCCAGCGTATCTATCACATACTGGTTAATACTCTGTGATTTTTCCCGCGCGATCCGGTAGTCCATCGCGGAATTATAGTAGTTGTCTCCATCGACCGTATATCCGTCGAATCCCGCGCAGGCGGCGTGGTGGACGCTTGTTTTGGTCAGGACGTTCAGCAGCATGACAAAGGAATTATCGATGATCTCTGCATTCTGGTCGATCAGGGAATTATAGTTTAAGGTGTAATCAAAATGTGTATCTTTGACATTCGTCACGTTTGAGGTCGCGATGACGCGCACCGGGCGTCCCTGGGCGTCGGCGTGCTCGAGCAGGCGGTTGTTGAGCTGGACATACCGCCTGGAATTGCTTAAGAACGCATAATCGATTGGAATTCCCTCCGGGATAAAATTGACGGAGATTGTGATCGGATTGTGCGCCTTAATATAGGAGAGAATTGCCTCCTTTTCCAGTTCCAGATTCTTTCCCGGACCGAGCAGCAGAAGCGGGCGATCGCTCCAGGAAGCACTCAATGCCTGAATATCGGCTTCGTCATTGCATTCTGTGCTCTGATACCTGCGGTACAGTGTTTCAATGTAATCTTTGTCGTAGAGCAGTTTTTTTTCTGGCTCAATCGCATCCAGAATTGTATTGATGGATTTAAGCGACAGGGTGTGCTTATCCATCAGGAAGCGGACGTAGTTCGGATGGCAGTTGTTGGAGGCGGAAATATAGAAGAACAGGTTATATCCCCATGGGCTCTTGCGGAAGAACGGCATGATGCTGATGTCGATCGCCTCAAGCATCTGACTGACATTGAAATTGCGTCCGAATACGGTGTTCATGTACATGGAAATGAGTTCGATCGGAAGATTTCCGGCGCTTTTTCCCATGCCGTACAGGGTGGCATCAACTAAAACGGTGCGGTCTGCCGGTTCGCGTAAGACTTCCATGCTGTTCGAGTATGCGAGCTGGAAGTTATTGTGGGAGTGGTAGCCGATCGCGATCGATGGTTTTAAGTTGTAGTTTAAGAGCTGGAAATAGTGAAGCAGGTTATCCTGATGCAGTAGACCGTAGGTGTCTACAAGGGACATCGCATACGGTTCCAGATCGTTGACAAGGTCAACCAGATCCAGAAGCTCACGGTCGGAGTAGCTGGTGATCGAAACCGCCTGTGCAAACACTTTGTAGCCCAGTTTTTTGACTTCGTGGCAGAACTGGATCGCCTCATGCATCACATGTTTTTTGAAAATGACGCGGATGCCGTCGATGTAGGACTCAGAACACGGGCTTAAATTAGAAATATCGCAGGTTCCGTAGTCGATCATGGCGACGATCATCGTATTTCCCTTGTCCAGCTTGCCGAAAATCTGATCGGCACACTGGGTTGTCGGCATGATCGTGCGGTTGCGGTCGAAGGTGCGGCGGTCATCCAGAAAACCAACTTCCAGAATGTCCACGCCCGCGCTGATCAGACGTTCAAAAATAGTAACAATATTGTCGTGACCGAACTCCCAGTCGTTGACGTAGCCGCCGTCGCGGAGAGTGCAGTCGAGTAATTTGACTTGTTTCATGATGTTTGTCCCCTTGTTATGTTTGTAATTTTAAAAATTGACTCCCAGAAACGCCCCGATATCATGCGTATCCTTTGCTGTATAAACCGGCGCATATTCCTGCCATGCCTCCGCGGTATCTGGTCCGAAGCCGTAGGTGACTGCCATAAAATCGACAGCTGCCTCTTTGGCACCTTTTCCGTCGGAAGAGGTATCACCGATAAGAACTGCCTCGGATGGAGACAACTCCAAAGCTTTTAAGCACTTGTGCAGAACGTCAGCCTTCGTCATTTTGCTGGCAAAATCGCTGCCGCAGATGGAGTCACAGAGTTCTGTGAAATGGTAATGTTCCAGCAGAGTCAGCGCATAATCTTCACGTTTCAGGGTGGCAACCCCGATCTTGCAGCCCTGTGCGCGGAGTGCGCGGATCAGGTCTTTGATACCGGCGTATGGCTCGGCTTTCAGCAGGTCGTGATCCTTGTACTGGGTGCGGAAAATCTCGGTTGCGTGGTTCGCGGCGTCCTCGTCCAGTCCATAGAGGCGGATGAGCGACAGCTTGACGGGCGGTCCGATAAAGGTGCGGAGTGTCGCCTCGTCGAGGGCAGGTTTTCCAAGTGCTTCTACCGTGTGGCGCACGCTCGCAAAGACGCCTTCGGATGTATCGAGCAGCGTGCCGTCGAGGTCGAAGATCACGCCGCGGTATGTTTTCTTATTCATAGGGTGCTAGTCCTCCTGTGTAAAATCGCCTGTACTGTTTCAAGGTCGGCGGGGGTGTCTACGGAAAGCGTATATCCGCAGATGGGAAGAAATAGGATCGTTTTCCCATATTCGAGGAAACGTAGCAAATCCACGCCCTCGATCTGTTCCAGAATGCCCGGTCTGCTCTGGCAGAAGAAATCGAGCGATTCCCGCGTATAAAGCCCGATACTCACAAATTTCCGGGAAGGTTTGTCAAGCGTCCCCTTGCGGAATGGAATTGGCGCACGGGAAATGTAAAGCCCTGTGCCGTCCGGTCGGCAGACCACTTTTATGTTGGATGGATCGGCTGTCTCGGCATCGTTCGGGATATCTGCCATGGCATTGATGAGAAATGGACGTTGTACATGTTCTTTTGAGGTAATAACAGTAAGCGCCTGCTCCATAAAATTTTGCAGAATCTCTGGTGTCAGAAGCGGTTCATCCCCGCCGATCATCGCATAAAAATCAAATTTCCGCGAAGAAGTAGACTTGGAATCTTCCAGAATCGTCACCGCCTCCTGAATGCGGGAGGTCGGATTCTGATGGGAATGGGAGGCGAAAACCGCCTCAAATCCATATGTCTGGCAAACAGCAGCAATCTCAGGGCTGTCGGTCGCAGCGTAAACGGCATCAAATACACCGCTGTCCCGCGCCGCCGCGAGAACCCGCACAACCATTGGAATCCCATCAATCTGTTTCAATGCCTTTCCCGGAAAGCGAACCGAATTAAGCCGCGCCGGAATCAGCGCGCAGACCTTTTTTTTCTGTGCTAATCGATTCATAAGACGTTCCTCTGTATGATAAAAATGCAGTTACATAAAGTAAACTGAACCGTAACGATTCAGGCATACCGATGTGAACCGGATGCCGACCTTTATTATAGAAAAGAAATAGGAAAAACACAAGACAACATAAGAAAAATGTAAGTTACTGTTCACGGGTAGGCACTTTTGGAACCGAAAGTGCCGTAAGAAAACGTGGTGGCAGCAGGAATTTGCCGTATTTAAATGCGAAGCCACGGCAAATTCCGTTACTGGGCACGTATGCGTGAACAGTAACAAAAGAACGTTTCAGAAGAAGGGAAAACGCCGTGCTGGCTATGAAAAGAGAAATATGTGTGATATAATGAGCGCAGAAGAAACGAATGCGGCTGCGAAGCAGACATATTCTTTTCTTGCGCCATTAACGAACGAACAGCCATGCGAAGCAGGGCGGTAGAGCGCGATAGCGCGGGTTCGTGAGTGGACGGGTGAGAATACGTTCTTATGATGTAGTATGACCACTTGACAAGGTATTCAGGAGGAAATCAAAATGAAACAGAAACTTTCTAATTATATAGCAGAAAAGCTTCTCGCATCCGGCATCACGGATGTGTTTATGATCACGGGCGGCGGCGCAATGCATCTGGATGACGCGCTGGGGCATCAGGAAGGACTTCACTGCCTCTACAATCATCATGAGCAGGCATGTGCGATGGCAGCGGAGGCGTATGCCCGCATCCACAACAAGATTGCGGCAGTGTGCGTGACGACGGGACCTGGCGGCATCAATGCGATGAACGGCGTTGCGGGCGGATTTCTGGATTCAATCCCGATGTTTGTCATTTCCGGACAGGTGCGTTATGACACGACGGCGCGCAGCACGGGACTTCACCTGCGCGCGATGGGCGATCAGGAGTATGATATCACCAAATCGGTTGCCAATATGACAAAATACTGTGAGATGGTGATCGATCCGATGCGTATCCGCTTCTGTGTGGAAAAAGCCCTGTATCTGGCTTACAACGGTCGTCCGGGTCCTACCTGGCTGGATATTCCGCTGAATGTGCAGGCGGCAATGATCGAGACAGACGATCTGATCGGCTTTGATCCGGAGGATTATGAGGCAGGCGGAACTGGCTGGGCGGCAGAGAGCGCGTCCGAGATCCCGGAGGATACCGCCGGAAAAGGTGAATTTCGTGCAAAACTTCCGGCACGTGTGACGAAGGAGACGGCGCGTGCGATCATCGAGAAAGTCCGCACCTCCAAACGTCCGGTGATCAATGCCGGAAATGGTATCCGTATCGGCGCGGCGCACGATGTTTTCATGCGCGTGGTTGAAAAGCTGGGAATCCCGGTTGTGACCGGCGCGGACAGCATCGACTGTATCTATGACGAACACCCGCTGTACATCGGAAAAGGCGGCAACGTCGGCGATCGCCCGGGCAACTTCGCGATCCAGAACAGCGATCTGGTGCTGTCGCTCGGAAGCCGTCTGAGTTTCCGTCAGGTCGGTTACCGTTTTACTACCTGGGCGCGCGAGGCGTATGTGATTGTGAATGATATTGATGCCGAAGAGCTGAAAAAGCCGACCCTGCATGTGGATATGCCGGTTCACGCGGATGTGAAGGATCTTCTGACCGTGATGGACGAGGTTCTTTCGGAGGAAGGAAAAGCGGACGGCGCGGCTTCGATGACGCAGGAGTACAAGGACGCGCAGGCAGAGTGGCTGCGTATCTGCCAGGGCTGGAAGCATGATTATCCGGTGGTTCTGCCGAAGCACATGAACGGCGGCACGGAGACAGAGGCAAACGTATATGCATTTGCGTATGAGATGAGCCGCCGTTTAAATGAGAACCAGATCGTGGTTGTGGGGAATGGATCTGCAAATGTTGTGTGTGGACACGCAAATATTGTGAAAAAGGGACAGAGATTTATCTCGAACTCCGGCATCGCTTCGATGGGCTACGGACTTCCGGCATCGATCGGCGCGTGCGTGGCAGATCACAGCCAGGATATTATCCTGATCACCGGAGACGGCAGTATTCAGATGAATTTACAGGAGCTTGAGACAGTTGTCAGCCACCGGATGCCGATCAAGATTTTCATTATCAATAACGGCGGTTACCATTCCATCCGCCAGACCCAGAAGAATTTCTTCGGCGAGCCGCTCATCGGTATCGGCGTGGACAGCGGCGATCTTGGATTCCCGAGCATGGAAAAGCTGGCGTGGGCGTATGGATTCCCATATGTAGCCATTCATGGAAACAAGGAGCTGGGCGAGAAGGTAGAAGAAACGCTGGCGATGGACGGCCCGGTGATCTGCGAGGTATTTGTAACGCTGGATCAGAACTTTGAGCCAAAGTCCGCGGCGAAGAGACTGCCGGACGGAACGCTTGTATCGCCGCCGCTGGAGGATCTGTCCCCATTCCTGCCGGACGAGGAGATGGACCGTATCATGCTGATTCCGCGTATAAAAAAATAGTAAAGGAAACGATAGAATGAAGATAGTTGTCACAGGTGCCACCAGCTTTGTAGGTCTGGGGGCGGTGCGCGAGCTGTTACATCGCGGACATCAGGTATACGCCGTACTGCGGGAACATTCGACGAAAGCGGATCTGCTGCGGGAAAATGGAAAATTTCCGCAGGGACTCACGATTTTGGAGGAGGATCTGGGGAATCTCTCGAAACTGCCGGAACGGATTCCGGGCGGATGCGATGTGTTTCTCCATATGGGCTGGCGCGGTGCAGGGAGTGATTCACGGAAAAATGAGTCAGTCCAGGAGGAGAGCGTGCAGGACGCGCTGAATGCCGTCCGCGTGGCGAAAGACCTCGGGTGCCGGCGGTTTCTCTTTACAGGTTCGCAGGCGGAGTATGGCGTCAAGAGCGAGCTGACAGACGAGGAGACGGTCTGCGAGCCGACCTCCCCGTATGGACGTGCGAAACTGGCAGTCCGGCAGCAGGCGGAAGTGCTCTGCCGGGAACTGGGACTGGATTATGGGCATGCCCGGATTTTCAGCACGTATGGACCAGGCGATCACCCGTGGTCGCTTCTTTCCTCCTGTGTCCGGGTCTTCCGGGCAGGGGAGAAGATGACGATGACCGCCTGCACGCAGCTCTGGAACTTCATGTATATTGACGATGCAGGGCGCGCCCTGGCGGATCTGGCAGAATATGCGGGAAATCTCACGGATCACGGATGTGTCTACAATCTGGGCGGTCCGATGGATGAGACAGGACCGCTGCGCGGGTTTGTCGAGACGGTCTATGAGCTGTGCGGCAGGCAGGGCAGCATGGAATTTGGCGTCCGCCCGCCGAATGCAGAGGGAATCGTCAATCTGATCCCGGATATCCGCAAGATGGAGCGGGTGGTTGGCTGGAAGCCACAGGTATATTTTGAAGAAGGAATGAAGAGAATTTTAGCTTTTCAGAAATGATTTTTCTGCCCTCTGTGCAGAGTGACGGGAGAGAATGGTAAATATTTGGACATATTTTATCAGTTTATGCCAAGTAAATAGCGAAGCAGCCAAAAATCGTTAAGAAAATTGTAGGTTGTCAAAAGAGAGAAAGACGTTTAAAATAAAGGCAGTATAGCCGAAGCGGCTTTCTCTTTTTTTTGTGTTCGAAATTTGGTGGAACGAAACAGAAGAGTTCAAACAAAAAGCAAATTAATAGGAATCAGAAAAGTATGAAAAAAATCAGTATATTAATTCCCTGCTACAACGAGGAAGAGAATGTAGGTCCGATCAGCGAGGCGGTTGTGGAGACGCTGGAGCGCGATCTGCCGGAATATGACTATGAGCTTGTCTTTATCGACAATGATTCGACGGACCAGACGCGCCCGATTCTTCGCAAGATCTGCAGCGAGAATCCACGGATCAAGGCAATTTTTAATGCCAAAAACTTTGGACAGTTCAATTCCCCGTATTATGGAATGTTACAGTGTACCGGCGACTGCGTGATCAGCATGGTGGCGGATTTTCAGGATCCGGTCGATATGATCCCGAAATATGTCCATGAGTGGGAAAATGGCTACAAGATTGTCATCGGCATCAAGACGGGAAGCAAGGAAAACCCGATCATGTATGCGCTGAGGAGCTGCTATTACAAGATGATAAAGAAACTCTCCGATGTCGAGCAGATTGAGCATTTTACCGGTTCGGGTCTGTATGACCGCGATTTTATTGAGATTCTGCGGGAGCTTGACGATCCGACGCCGTTTTTGCGCGGAATCGTGGCGGAGCTTGGTTATAAGCGTAAGGAGATTCCATATATCCAGCCGCAGCGCCGCGCAGGCAAGACACACAACAATTTTTACCGGCTCTACGATGCCGCGATGCTCAGTGTGACCTCCTATACGAAGGTCGGTCTGCGCCTGGCGACGATCTTTGGAAGTATCTGCGCGGCGATCAGTATGATCGTGGCGATTGTATATCTGGTGATGAAACTGCTTCACTGGTATGATTTTCCGGCTGGTATGGCGCCGGTTCTGATTGGAATGTGTTTTTTAGGGTCGGTTCAGATCTTTTTCATCGGTTTGGTGGGGGAGTATATTTTATCGATCAATTCGAGAGTCATGAAGCGTCCGCTGGTAGTGGAGGAAGAGCGGCTGAATTTTGATACACCGGTAAAAAAAGTTGGGGGCAAACAGCATGAAATGTAATGTCGATGTAGTTCGGATTCGTGAAAATTCGATTCAGCTCAATGGCTGGGCGATCGGAAAGACGCCGGAGACGGAGATCACCTATCAGGTTGAAGATGGGGCACATCAGCCGATCCGGTTTCAGTATGTGGCGACCCGCCGCGACGACGTCAGCCAGATTTATTTTGGGCGAACGGTAGAAAAAGAGCTTGGATTTGATATCCAGTTCCCGTATGAGCGCGGAAAAGATTATTATCTGATCGCAAAAGGCGAGGGACGCAAAATCCGCATTAAATATAATGAAGAACTGATCCGCAAGCGCAGCAGTGTGGCGCACAAGCGGATGCAGAAGATCCGCGATTTGATGAACATGGAGACTGTGCGGGTCTGCCTGGATTTCTGGAAGGAAAACGGTCTGAAAGCCTTGCTGGTAAAATCCAAGCACAAACTGCAGGGAATTGACAATGACTACGATTACGGCGAGTGGTATTCACTGACGAAGCCGACGGCGGAGGAGCTGGAGGAGCAGAGGAAAAAGGTGTTTGACGCGCCGGTTAAATTCTCGATCGTGATTCCGGCATTTAAGACACCGGAGCGATTTCTGCGGGAAATGCTGGATTCGATCGCGGAACAGACATACGCAAACTGGGAGGTCTGCGTGGCGGACGGCAGTCCGGCAGGACAAAGCTGCGAGCGGGTGCTGGAGCAGTATGCGAAGAAGGACAGCCGCTTTAAATACGTGATTTTAGGGGAAAATAAGGGCATTTCCGGCAATACGAATGCAGCAATGGATATGGCGACCGGCGATTATATCGTGCTGGCAGACCATGACGATAAGCTGACACCGAATGCTCTCTATGAGTGTGCGAAACTGTTACAGGAACATCCGGGATGCGACTGCTTCTATTCGGATGAGGATAAGCTGGATATGGACGGCGGCGCTTTGTTTGATCCGCATTTTAAGCCGGATTTCAATATCGATCTGCTCTGCAGCGTCAACTATATCTGCCATCTGTTTGTAGTCAGCCACGATCTGGCAGCGCAGGTAGGTGGCTTCCGTCAGGAATACGACGGAGCACAGGATTATGACTTCATTTTCCGTTGTACGGAGAAGGCGAAGGAGATCCGCCATATCCCGAAGGTGCTGTATCATTGGCGCTGCCACAAGGATTCGACAGCGAGCAACCCGGAGAGCAAGCTGTACGCATTTGATGCGGGTGCGCGCGCGATCATGGATCATTATAAACGCGTCGGTATCGAGGCGGAGCGCGTGGAAAAAGGTGTGGACTACGGCATTTATCACTCTGTATATAAAATTCAGGGGGAACCGCTGGTATCGATCATCATTCCGAACAAGGATCACCATACGGATCTGGATCTATGCCTGCGGGCGATTGAGACGCGGGCAACGTACCGCAATGTTGAGTTTATCATTGTAGAGAACAACAGCACGGAGAAGGAAACCTTTGAATACTATGAAAAGATTCAGAAGGAATTTTCCAATGTCCATGTGGTAACCTGGGAGCGCGAGTTTAATTATTCGGCGATCAACAACTTCGGCGTGACCTTCGCAAAGGGCGAATATCTGCTGTTTTTAAATAATGATACCGAGCTGATTGCGGAGAATTTCATCGAGGAGATGCTGGGACTGTGCCAGCGGGAGGACGTCGGCGCAGTTGGCGCGAGACTGCTCTATCAGGATGATACGATCCAGCATGCGGGCGTCGTGATTGGTTTCGGCGGCATCGCAGGGCATACGTTTATCGGGCTTCATAAGGCGGAAAACAGCTATTTCCACCGTGCGATGAGTACACAGGATTACAGCGCTGTGACGGCGGCGTGCCTGATGACAAAGAAAGCGCTCTTTGATGAGGTCGGCGGCTTTACGGAGAAGCTGGCGGTCGCATTTAACGATATCGATTATTGCATGAAAGTGCGGGCATCAAATCATTTAGTGGTTTACAATCCGTACGCATTGCTGTATCATTATGAGTCGAAGTCAAGAGGACTGGAGGATACGCCGGAGAAGGTGGCACGTTTTAACAGGGAGATCAAGATTTTCTCGGAGCGCTGGCCGGAGATCCTTAAAGATGGAGATCCTTATTACAATCCGAACCTGACGCTGCGGAAGTCCAATTTCGCCCTCAGGGATCTGAAAAAAGAGAAAATCGGAGAACCGTATCATCTGGAGGTATAACCCGGGATGGAGATTACAACGACAATTATTATTCCCAATTATAATGGGTTAAAGTTTATGGACGAATGCATCCGTTCACTGAATGCACAGACGTATCCGAATTTCCGGACGCTGGTGGTGGACAACGGTTCGACGGACGGAAGCGTGGAGTGGCTGAAGGAACATCAGATCGATACGATTTTCCTGCCGGAAAACACGGGATTTTCCGGCGCAGTCAACGTCGGAATCAAGGCGGCAGACACACCGTATGTGCTGCTTTTAAATAATGACGTCCGGGTGGACGAGTATTTCGTGGCGGAGATGGTGCGTGCGATCGGTCAGTCGGAGCGCATCTTTTCCGTCAGCAGCCGGATGATCCAGATGTACCATCCGGACAGGCTGGATGATGCAGGCGATATGTATTCCCTGCTTGGCTGGGCGTACCAGCGCGGCGTGGGACGGGATCTTACGCATTACCGCCGTTCAAGCCGGGTATTCTCGGCGTGCGCGGGCGCAGCGATCTACAGGAGAGAGGTATTTGAGGAGATAGGCTATTTCGATGAGATGCATTTTGCCTATCTGGAAGATATTGATGTGGGATATAGAGCCCGGATTGCGGGGTATGACAATATATACTGCCCGGCGGCGCTGGTATGGCACGTCGGAAGCGGAACCAGCGGTTCCAAGTACAATTCATTCAAGGTTAAGCTGGCGGCACGCAACAATGTGTATCTGAATTATAAAAATATGCCGTGCTTACAGCTTATCATAAATGCGATTCCGATCGCAGCGGGGATTTTCGTGAAATATTCATTTTTCAGGAAACTCGGGTTTGGAAAAGATTATCTGGAAGGTCTGAAAGAAGGCATACGGACGGCAAAGAAGTGTAAAAAAGTGGCGTACCGCCCGGAACGGCTTAAAAATTATCTGGCGATAGAGCTGGAACTTTTAGCCGGGACATTTCTCTATGTCTATGAATTTGCTGTGAGACAGATCGAGAAAAAAGCAGCATCTGATAAATCGTGAGGAAAAGGTTAGAGTTGTTACTGGGCGCGTATGTGTGGACAGTAACTTAGAGTTTGCGCGATGTGTGAACGGTCATGGTTTAGCGGATGCAGCACGGAGAAAGGCTGCTTATCAGACAATGTCTGAGCGGCAGCAAGCAAGTGAAAGATGAGGTAGCTTATGAATTATGAGGATGATGAGCTGGAGCGCATGAGGGCGCGCCGCGAGGGCAGAAGCAGCCGTGCCAGTCAGGCAGGGCATTCTTCGCGCGGCAGTTCTGCTTCCGGCACCAGCCGCAGAAGAGTCAGCAGTACAGTTGAAAATAGCCAGAGAAAAGGTGAGGCGGGCAGCAGTTCAGTACGTTCCGGCTACAGCGGTCCTAAGAGCGCTGGAAGTGGAAAAAAGAGTTCGGGACGCCGCGGCAGCCATTACCGTAAATCGGCGCGTCACAGAAAGCATATGATCATTGCGGCGGAGATTGTCGTGATTATATTGATGATTCTGGGCGGTGCGTTCTGGTATATGTATCACAGAACCTTCGGTTCTATGCAGAAGATTGATTTCAACGAGGACCAGGTTAAGAACGTCAACCTGTCCCAGGAACAGATCGATGATATGAAGGGCTACATGACCGTAGCGTGCTTCGGTGTCGATTCGCGAAGTCAGCACGGGCAGATGAATGTCGGAAAAGGTACGAACGCGGATGTCAACATGATTGCCAATATCAATCTGGAGACGGGTGAGATCCGCCTTGTATCGGTATTCCGGGACAGTTATCTGAATATCAACGATAAAAACTCTTATAATAAGATCAACGCCGCTTACGCACAGGGCGGTCCGGAGCAGGCAGTTAAGGCGCTGAATAAGAACCTGGGTCTTAACATTACCCAGTATGCGACGTTCAACTGGAAAGCGGTTGCGGATGCCATCAACATTCTGGGCGGTGTAGATGTCGAGCTGAGCGATGCAGAGTTCTCCTGGATCAATGCCTTCATCACGGAGACCGTAAAGGAGACTGGTATCGGTTCTCATCAGCTGACCCATGCGGGCAATGTACATCTGGATGGTATCCAGGCAGTTGCATACGGACGTATCCGTTATTCAGATACGGACTATGCGCGTACCGAGCGTCAGAGAATTATTCTTCAGAAAGCCTTTGATAAGGCAAAAAATGCAGACTGGGCGACACTCAACTGTCTGATTCAGACGATCATGCCGCAGCTTGCAACCAATGTTGATATTACGGATTTGATTCCGCTGGCACGCAATATCGCGAAGTTCCATATCGGTGAGACCGCCGGATTCCCGGCAGCCAGAGGCGAGCAGGATGTTGGAAAGATCGGCGACTGCGTTATCCCGCAGACACTGGAGTACAACGTAAAAGAGCTTCATAAGTTCCTGTTTGATGAGGAAGATTATCAGGTTCCGTCCAATGTCAAGGAGTATAGCAACCATATCGCGCAGGTAACAGGTCTTACGACGAATGCGAAGCTGATCGGTCATGTTCCGGTCGATCAGGGTGTCAGCGCCCAGACGTTTATCAAGAAACGGGCGAGCCGGATTGCCGCGAAGGCAGCGGCGGAAGCATCCGCTAAGAAGTCATCGACGAGTGCTTCGGACGAGTCGGATGACGAGAGCGGGGATGAGACCAAGAAGGGCGAGAGCGAGAGCTCGATTGGATTGGACGAGATCTTTGATCCGGATGAAGACTGGATTGACTGGGAGGAAGAAGAGTCGAAGAGCAACAGCAGTAAGGGACCAGGAACAACGACGACTCCCGGCAAGAACAATCATACGGATAGGACAACCGAGGCGGATGATTCTTTATCCGGACCAGGCAGCACATCGGAGACGAAGTCTTCCATTGCAAAACCGGGATCTACAACCACAACGGCGGCAGAGACATCGGCATCCAGTGAAAAGACTTCTCCGGGTGCGTCGGATAATTCCGGTGTGAAAAGTCCGGTCACAGAGATTCAGGAACCGGGGGATTCCGGAAACAGCGATGCAGCAGGCCCCGGCGGTCCGGCAGGACCGGGAGCTTAATCCGAATTCAGGTGATATACTATGATAAAAGATAACCAGAAACGGCTGAACCATTTCCACGTAGTGCTGGACGCATGTGTCATCGCATGCGCCTACGCACTTGCGTGGTTTATCGTCAATGGAACGTCGTGGTTTAATGTAACAGGGCATAATAAGAGCGCAATGGCAGTCGTCTATCTGGCGGCTGGCGTTCTTATTGTACCGTTTTATTTGATTTTATACGCATTTTTTCATCTTTATACGCCCAAACGGGTTCAGGGAAGACGGGTGGAGTTAGCCAATATTTTCAAGGCGAACATCATCGGTCTTTTGGTGATCTCACTGATTCTTTACCTGGGCGGTAAAAATGAGTATTTCCACAACTTCTCCCGTCCGATGGTATTTTTGTTTTTTGGCATCAATCTCTTTGCTGAGATTCTGATGCGGAATATCCTGCGGATAGCGCTCCGGTCGATGCGGTCGAAGGGATATAACCAGAAGCATCTGCTTCTGGTCGGTTACAGCCGGGCAGCGGAAGGATTTATTGACCGTGTGAATGTCAATCCGGAGTGGGGCTATAAAATCCGCGGTATTCTGGATGACCATGAGGAGTGGGGCAAAGAATATAAGGGAGTGCGCGTGATCGGCAAAATTGACGATCTGGATACGATTCTGGCGCTCAATACGCTGGATGAGATCGCGATCACCCTGAGCATCCAGGAGTATGGAAAACTGGAAAAAATCGTGGCGGGCTGTGAAAAATCGGGTGTGCATACGAAATTTATCCCGGATTATTATAACTTTATCCCGACCCGTCCGTTTATGGAGGATCTGCAGGGACTTCCGGTGATCCACATCCGCCATGTGCCGCTCACGAATCTGCTCAACGCAACGATGAAGCGGACGATGGATCTGGTCGGCGGCATGATGGCGCTCATCCTGTTTTCACCGGTGATGCTGGTGACGGCGATTCTTATAAAGGCGACTTCGCCGGGACCGGTCATTTTCTGTCAGGAGCGGGTGGGACTTCACAATAAGCCGTTTAAGATGTATAAGTTCCGCTCGATGGCGGTACAGTCGGCGGCAAAGGAGAAAAGCCAGTGGACGACGCCGGGAGACCCGCGTGTGACTCCGATTGGAAGATTTATCCGGAAGACGAGCATTGACGAGCTTCCGCAGCTGTTTAATGTTCTGAAGGGCGATATGAGCCTGGTTGGACCGCGCCCGGAACGCCCGTTTTTCGTTGAAAAATTCAAGGAAGAGATTCCGCGTTATATGATCAAACACCAGGTGCGTCCGGGAATGACCGGATGGGCACAGGTCAATGGTTACCGGGGCGATACCTCGATCACGAAGCGGATTGAGCATGATCTGTATTACATCGAGAACTGGACGCTGGGATTTGATTTTAAAATCATGTTTTTGACGGTTTTTAAGGGCTTTATAAATAAAAACGCGTATTGATGAGGAAAACCACATGGGATATGAAGAAGAAAGAGATAGATCAGGACACCGCCGGAGCCGACGGGCAAAACCGTCGGAGATGGAAGACGATGGTCTGACACTGATCACGGATTCATTTACGGAACGCCGGGAGGACGGATCCCACCGGAGCGGAGATAGAAGCCGAAGTGGTCAGAAAGCGGCAAAGAGGGGACAGACGCAGCCTGGCAGCAGCCGGGAGAGCCGGAATCAGGAGAAAACCCGGACCATGAACCGGTCGGATATTTACGCCGACCCGGTTAAATTGAAAGCGCGCCGGAAAAAGAAGCGGAAGATATGGTTTATTCTTCTGGAGAGCGTGATGCTGATCGGGATTCTCTGCTTTGCGGGATATTCGTATATCAGCAGCCGTCTGGATCTGATGCAGCGGCTTCCGTGGAACCCGGATGAGATCAAAAACGTCGAGATTTCGGAGGAGAAGCAGGAGCAGATGAGCGGTTACTGGACGATCGCGGTTTTCGGCGTGGATAGCCGTAACTCATCGGTCGGAAAGGGCAATAACTCGGATGTCAATATTCTCTGCAACATCGATCAGGGAACCGGTGAGATACGTCTGGTTTCGGTGTACCGGGATTCATATTTAAATATCAGCGACAAGAATACCTACAACAAAATCAACGCCGCTTATATGCAGGGCGGACCGGAGCAGGTTGTCAAGGCGCTCAATAGGAACCTGGATATCGATATTGACGATTATGCGACCTTTAACTGGAAAGCCGTTGCAGATGCGATCAACATTCTGGGCGGCATTGACGTGGAGATCACGAAATCAGAGTTTTATTATATCAATGCGTTCATTTCTGAGACGGTCAAGGCGACCGGCGTCGCTTCGACCCAGCTTAAATCAGCGGGCATGAACCATCTGGACGGTGTGCAGGCGGTTGCATATGGGCGTCTCCGTCTGATGGATACGGACTATGCCCGTACCGAACGGCAGAGAAAGGTTATTTCCCTCGCGTTTGAGAAGATGAAAAAAGCAGATTGGGCGACGATCAACAATATTGTGCAGACGGTATTTCCACAGGTGGCGACCAGCATCGAGATCAATGATCTGTTGAAGATAGGACGAAATATTACGCGTTACCATCTGACCGAGACGACCGGTTTCCCGTCGGAGCTGAGGGAAAAGAAGATGGGACGCAAGGGCGCCTGCGTCATCCCACAGACGCTGGAGAGCAATGTCATCGAGCTGCATCATTTCCTGTTTGGCGATGAGGAATACACGCCGACTGAGACGGTCCGGACGATCAGTCAGAAAATTGTATCAGATACAGGCGTTCATGGCACGAAACAGGCAGAAACGAAGGCATTGCCGAAGACGACCGAGGCGACGACAATTTCCATCCTGGATCCGACGCAGGAGAGCGGCGCGGACGAAAGCCAGGAAGCCGGGAGCGGCAGCGACGAGTCGGAGAAAGAGACCGGTAATGCTTCGGAAACACAGGAGAATGACGTTTCTGAGCAGGAAAGCCGTCCGGACGGTACGCATGCATCAAAGGAAAATGCGCGGGAGAGCAGTGAGGCAGAGTCTGGCGGTTTTTCGCCGGCATTTCCGGGCGGAAATTCTGGCACCGGCGAGACGGAGAATGGCAGAGAAAAACCTTCCGGCAGCGGTTCCCCGAATGGAAGCAGTGCACCGGGAAGTAAGACGAATGCGGGAATCATCATTGAGTGATGAGAGAGTGTGAAACGGAGGAAATGCGTTGAATTTAGATGGTCTGTACCGGATGCAGGGAATGTTATTTTCCCTGATGATTCTGGGGGCATTCTTAAAGAAGAAGGGAATTATCACGGATGAGGGAAAAAGGGTCATTGCGGATCTGGTTATCTTTGTGACACTTCCCTGCAGTATCATCGAGTCATTTGAAGTAGAACTGAGCATGGATATCTTAAAGAGCAGCGCACAGGCGCTGCTCGTCTCATGTATGGTTCAGGTGGCTTGTTATATCTTAAATATGGTACTGTACCCGGGTGTGGGAGAGGAAAAGAAGAAGGTCCTCAAATACGCGACGATGGCGTCCAATGCCGGGATTCTGGGAAATCCGGTGGCGGAGGGCATCTTCGGCTCGATGGGGCTTTTCTACGCCTCTTTTTACCTGATTCCGCAGAGAACTGCGATGTGGTCGCTGGGAATGACGTATTTTACGAAGGCGCCGGATCGGAAGACGCTGATTAAAAAGATATGCACGCATCCGTGTATTGTCTCCGTATTCATCGGCTTTGTGCTGATGCTTTTGCAGATGCAGATTCCAGGATTCCTGGGAGATACGGTACATAGCTTAAACAAGGCAAACACGGCAGTCTCCATGATTTTCGTCGGAACCGTTCTGGCGGAGGCAGATATGAAGACGATGATCACGCCGCTCAGCTGCTACTATGCCGCTGTGCGCCTGATCCTGATCCCGGCGCTTGTGTGGATCGGCTGCCTCCTGTTCCATATTGACACGCTGGTGATGGGGATTTCTGTGGTGCTGGCAGCGATGCCGGCAGCAAGCACGACGGCGATTCTTGCCGCGAAATATGGCGGGGATGAAGTCTTTGCGACGAAGTGCGTGGTATTTACGACGCTGCTTTCGATGGTGTCGGCACCGGTTTGGTGTATGGTGCTGCAGCGGTAATCCCTTATGAGTTCGTATTTCTATAAAGGGGGTTTCGCTTGCATTGGATGAAAAGATATGTTATATTAGGGATAGAAAAAAGGAAAAGCCAGAGGAGCGGCTTACCTGAATAAATTAAACAACTGTTTTATTAACAGCCGTCATTATTGCAGTAATGGCGGCTATTTTCGTTTTCCCTTGAAAATTGTATAACACAATCCAACAAGGGCGCAAATGAATATTCCAATCTGAATCAAATCAGAGTATGTAACATACATTGGCAATGCCCTCCTTTCTTTCGTCTGGAGGGTTAGATTTGTGCCTCGTTCCAGTCTTTGATAAACAAGCTTTGCTGAAATCTAGCAACCCTCCGATAACAGAGGGTAAGCCGCCTGGCTCTCTGGTTTTTCCCATGTACGAAGTATATCATAATTTATCAGAACAGACAATGATAAAACGAAACAAATCCCCTCAGATTGCTCTAAGAGGATTTGCAGATTCATGATTTATAATAGCAGTTCATATTGCTTGGTTATAGTCTTACAAACATTCTGTGATTTTACTTTTCATCCACAACCTGGAAAATGTAGAACTTCAGATAATAGGACGTCTCATCCCCCGCCCACAGAATCGGGTGGTCGGCTGCCTGGGTGCGGTATTCGATCTGGCGCAGGCGGCGGTGGGCGCTGCGGGCTGCCTCCTGAATCGCCTTTGTGAAGAGCTCCGGCGTCATGAAATGGGAGCAGGAGCAGGTGGCGAAGTAGCCGCCGTCCTTTACCAGACGCAGACCGCGAATATTGATCTCGCGGTAGCCCTTGATGGCATTTTTGACCGAGCTGCGGGATTTTGTGAAGGCAGGCGGATCGAGGATCACGACGTCGAATTGCTCACCTCTTGCCTCTAATTCCGGAAGCAGGTCAAAGACATCCGCGCACTGAAAGGTGGTAGTACCGGAAACACCGTTTAACTCTGCATTTTCACGCGCCTGTGCGACGGCAAGTTCGGACGCATCCACGCCGATGACCTCTTTGGCGCCGGAGACGGCTGCATTTAAGGCAAAGGAGCCGGTGTGGGTAAAACAGTCCAGAACGCGTTTGCCCGGGCAGAGACGCTGGATTGCCAGACGGTTGTATTTCTGGTCGAGGAAAAAGCCAGTTTTCTGCCCGTCCTTGACATCTACCAGATAGCGGACACCATTTTCAACGATCTCTACTTTTGTATCAAATGGTTCCCCGATAAAGCCCTTATAGCGCTCCATGCCCTCCTGTAAGCGGACCTTAGCGTCGCTACGCTCGTAAATACCGCGGATATGAATGCCGTCTTCCTCAAGCACCTTGACGAGTTTTTCCAGAATCAGCGGTTTCAGACGGTCGATACCGAGCGCCAGGGATTCAACGACCAGCACATCGGAAAATTTGTCGATCACGATGCCCGGAAGGAAATCTGCTTCGCCGAAAATCAGGCGGCAGCTGCTGGTATCAACTGTCTGACGGCGGTATTCCCAGGCATTGCGGACGCGCATTTCGATAAAAGCATCGTCGATGACAGTATCCTTTTTGCGGGAAAGCATCCGCACGGTAAGCTTGGAGCGGGTGTTGATAAAACCACATCCGAGCGGATAACCGTCAAAATCTTCGACACGAAGGATATCGCCATTTTCAAATTCGCCCTCAATTCGTTCAATTTCATTATCATAGATCCACATACCGCCGGCTTTCAGGGAACGAGCCTCGCCTTTGCGGATATGGACAACTGCCTGTGTATTCATCATGGATGTAACAGTCCTTTCATATAAAATGTAAAATTCGTTTCTTTCATTAAGTATACAAGAGGAGAGAAGGACTGACAAGTGAAAACCGAGAGATGTTTTTAAGCTTCACAGATTTATGATTTTATTTTCACAATTACATCACAAATAACTGATAGACTATCTCATGTAAACAGAGAGAGGGCAGAAAGCCTGAGATAGAATATAAGAGTATGAACAATCCGCTGCGGGAAGGTTCGCAAAATGGACAGTACGCGGCTGTGATTCCTGAGAACAGGAGGTATGAATATATGTATGACGAGAATGAAAGAAATGAGAGACACGATCAGGATGTAGATTATACGGAGGGCGCTTATTCGGACAGCGCGTATGAGGAAAAGAATAACGATACTGCTAAAAAAGAAGAAACTTCCGATTATGGCGGTTATCATGATTCCCGTTACCGGGGCAGTCTCGATGGAGAACCGGAGGCAGCAGCCGGAGCAGATCCGAAAGAGAATGCAGAGAAGCAGCCGGAACGCAGCTATATTCCGGAAGAACGGTGTGGCCGGGGACATGGCTCTAAGAATACTGGTAAGAAAATTGCGGCACTTGTGATGTCGGGCATTTTGTTTGGCTGTGTGGCAGGCGGAACCATGGTCGGCGTGAATGCACTTTCAAACCGACTTCTTCCGGGTGAGACCGCACAGGAAACGATCGGTCAGGTTTCTCAGGAGACACAGGCAGATGCGGGCACTAAAACGCAGACCTCCATTGGCAACGATGTTTCTTCGATTGTAGAGAAAGCGATGCCGTCCGTTGTAGCGATCAACAACAAGATGATTTATACACAGGACAACTGGCTGTTTGGTCAGCAGCAGTACGAGGTGCCGAGCAGCGGTTCCGGAATCATTGCCGGACAGAATGACACGGAACTTCTGATTATTACCAATAACCATGTCGTTGAAGATTCCGAGGAACTTTCGGTTACCTTTATTGATAACCAGAGCGTTAAGGCAGCGGTCAAAGGTACTGATTCCGATTCGGATCTGGCAGTCATTGCCGTACAGCTTTCGGATATACCGGAAGAAACGAGAAAACAGATTAAGGCAGCCGATCTGGGCGATTCTGATTCCCTGAAGCTGGGACAGGGTGTTGTGGCAATCGGTAACGCACTGGGACAGGGGCAGTCGGTTACCGTCGGTTATGTCAGCGCTTTAAATAAAAAGCTAACCATCAACGACGTAGAGCGGACACTTCTGCAGGTTGATGCGGCGATCAACCCAGGCAACAGCGGCGGCGCACTTTTAAATATGAACGGTGAAGTTATCGGTATCAATGCGGCGAAGTATTCGGACACCAGTGTTGAGGGCATCGGCTATGCGATCCCGATTTCACAGGCAAAGGATATTATCAGCGACCTGATGACGAAGACGACGAAGGTAGCTGTCGATGAGAATGAGCAGGGCTATCTGGGAATCCAGCTTCAGAATATCGACAGCCAGATGGCGCAGGCGTATGGCATGCCGGAAGGTATCTATGTATACAAGATTGTTGCGGGCGGCGCGGCATCCAGGTCGGATCTGCGGGAGCGCGATATTATCACCAAGTTTGACGGTGAGAAGGTAAAGAATGGTGATGATCTCAAGAAACTGCTGACTTACTATAAGGCAGGTTCCACCGTTACCATGACGGTACAGAGTCTGGAAAATGGCAAATATGTCGAGAGAAACGTACAGATTACACTGGGCTCCAAGAGCGATATGCCGCAGAGCCAGGATAGCCAGAACGAGAGCCGGAGTGAATCACAGGCAAGTCCGCAGAGAAAACTGGGAAGATAGAAAATATCCCATCAGCGAAGTGGGCTGGAATGGATATTTGCCCGTAACGGTGAAGATACGGAACTGTTGCGAAGCGGAAATGAATAAAATCAGGAAGATATAGAAAAGAAGGCAGGTGAACCGCCGGTAGATCCTCTTGTAATCAGAGAGGGTGGTGATTCATCTGTCTTTTTGTTTCATAGGAAATTTTTTTATTTTTAAAACGAAATGACGGCTGCTGTTATGATTTACGTTTTTCACAAGCTATGATAAAATGAAAAGGTGCTTTCAGATTGGAGGAAATATAAAAATATGAGTGATAACCAGAATATAGATACGACAACCAATATAAACGAAACAGATACAAATAAAACCAGTACAGATCATTCGGATGATTACGAGAAAATCTGCTACGTCTGCCGCCGCCCGGAGAGCAAGGCGGGAGAGATGATCACGATGCCGGGTGGGATGAATTTCTGCCATGAGTGTATGCAGAAAGCATTTGACTCGATTTCCAAGTCGGGCATGGACTTTTCCAAGCTTCAAAATATGCCGTTTATGAACATGAATCTCAATGATTTTGCGGGCATGCAGATGCCGAATACAGAGATTCCAGAGAAAAATAAGATCAAGAAAAAGAGCAAGGCAAAAGACGCGGAGAAATTTCTGACGATGAAGGATGTTCCGGCACCGCACCAGATCAAGGCGCAGCTGGATGCGTATGTGATTGGGCAGGAGCGGGCGAAACGGGCAGTTTCAGTGGCAGTCTACAACCATTATAAGCGCGTGATTCTCCGGCAGCAGGACGAGCTTCGGGCAAATGAAAATACGGAAGAAAAGGCGGAAAACGCGGCGGCACAGGGAATGCAGATGCAGGGCGGCGAACCGGAGATTGAGAAATCCAACATCCTGATGCTGGGACCGACCGGAAGCGGAAAAACGTACCTGGTCAAGACGCTGGCGAAGCTTTTGGATGTGCCGCTGGCGATTGCGGATGCGACGGCGCTCACGGAAGCTGGATATATCGGAGATGATATAGAAAGCGTAGTCTCCAAGCTTCTGGCAGCGGCTGGAAATGATGTGGAGAAAGCTGAGCAAGGCATCATTTTCATCGATGAGATCGATAAAATTGCGAAAAAGAAAAATACGATGAGCCGCGATGTCAGCGGTGAGTCGGTACAGCAGGAGCTTTTAAAACTTCTGGAAGGCAGCCAGGTAGAGGTGCCGGTCGGCTCAAACCAGAAGAATGCGCTCACGCCGATGGCGACTGTGGATACGAACAACATCCTGTTTATCTGTGGCGGCGCGTTTCCGGGATTGGATGATATCATCAAGGAGCGCCTGAAAAAGCGTTCCACGATGGGCTTCAACTCCCATTTGAAGGATGAATTTGACAATGATCCGGATATTTTGAGCCAGGTGACAACGGAAGATCTGCGGAATTTTGGCATGATTCCAGAGTTTCTCGGACGTCTGCCGGTGCTTGTGAGTCTGCAGGGGCTGACAAAGGAATTGCTGATGCGGATTCTGAAAGAACCGAAAAATGCGATCCTCAAGCAGTATGAGCGCCTGCTGGCGCTGGATGAGGTCAAACTGGTGTTTGAGGACGATGCACTGGAGTGGATCGCCGAGCGGGCGCTGGAAAAAGATACGGGTGCCCGTGCGCTGCGTGCAATTTTAGAGGATTTTATGATGGATATCATGTATGAGATCCCGAAAGATCCGAATATCGGCTCCGTTGTGATCACGCGCCCGTATCTGGAGAAGAATGGCGGTCCGCGGATAGAGATGCGGGGGTAATAGCTTTTCAGGAGCATGATCGGTGAACGGTGTCATGGATGTGGTGAAAGTTAGCGATGTAAGGCTCCGGAAAAGCAATTTGTGTGTGAAGAGAAAACAGCAGAAGTTAATTAACTTCTCATGGATAAAAAAGAGTTATATAGGTTTAACGTCCCATACCCCCACTCCCGGCTGGGATATTCGATGGAATTTCGGCGGTCAGCCCCGCGGATCAGAAATGCCTTGGCAATCGAGGTGTTGATCCGCGGGGCTGATGGCGTATAGGCAGACCAGGAGAGCAGGATCGCGGCGGCTCCGGCGGTCATGGCGGCGGCAAATGAGGTTCCGGTTACCTCCTGATAATCGGGAAGCGGGAGCCGGACGCCGGGGGCGGCAAGGTCGGGTTTGATAGTTCTGGTGCGGGTAAAACCGCGGCTGGAATGCAGATAGATCCCGCCCGTCTGGTGGCTGTAGGCGGCGGTGGTGATGATGGCTGCTGTATTGCCCGGATCGGTGATGGTTGTGTCCGGATCCGGGCGCAGAAAGAAGGTTTCATCCGAGATAAAGCCGTGCACCGGCAGCCACATATGGTATTCACCCTGAATCGAGAGCGTGTGGTAGACGCGGATTTTCCAGATTCCGGCGGCGGGGGCATCAAAGCGCATCAGGATCAGTTCGCTTCCGGTCGCCAGCTCGGAGCTGGTATAGTTGAGGTGAATGGTCGTTCCTTCCAGAAGAAAGGGAATCCGGCGTTCTTCGTCGCCGGAGAGCCGGATGCGTCCCGTTTCGTCGCCGGAGGGGGATAAAAATCCGACACTGTAAAGCTCCGATTCACGCGCCCACAGTTCCAGCGTAAATCCCCGTTCGCCGGGACCGACCCGCAGTTCCACATCCTCATAGGAGGTGGAAGCAGGAAATACACTGCGAAAATGGTGCCCGCGCCCGGTTTCATTGCCTCCGGCGGCGACCAGAATCTGCCCGCTGGCGCGCGACAGGCTGTTCAGATATAGACCAAGCGGCGAAGTGCCGCTGTGGCTTCCGGTATTGGTGCCAAGACCCAGCAGGATCACAAGGGGCTTTTTTTCCTGCCTGGCAATATAAAGAAGAAACTTGATTCCGAGCATGATGTCGTCCTCCTGAAAGGCGATGGCATCCTCGCGGATCAGAAAAAAATCGCGAAGATAGGTTCTGGCTGGTTTCAAGCGGACAACGACCAGTTCCGATTCCGGCGCCGCCCCGGAGAAAAAAGCATCGGCATCTTCGGAACCGGCGGCGACCAGCGCCATCTGCGTGCCGTGGCGGAGAGGATCCGAGGTGGGGACGATGGAATGCGGATCTTCCGAGCGCAGCGCCTCGTTGATGTGGGAACGCTGGTAGACACTTCCGTAGTGCAGCGCATCGATCGGATCCGGCGTGCTAAGCCCCGCGCCCGAAACCGTCTGATCCCAGATGGCGGCGATGCGCGTGCTTCCATCCGGATCGCGTAACAAGGGATTTGTATAATCGATCCCCGTATCCACAATCCCAATCAGCGTCCCGCGCCCCTTGTTTCCCAGGAATGGCTGTTCTGCGGTCCGGGAAATTCCTGCGCTGTCCAGGCTGGATGTATCTAATATGGTATAAAGATTCGGGATCGAGTCATAGCCATACTGCTGGACTGAGAGCGGCAGCGCCTCCGCCAGAGACCGGTGCCAGATCACATACTCATGATTGACAAAATCATAGCAGCCGGAATCATTTTCCAAAATCTGGTTATAGGTAAAAGGAAAAAAACGTTCGATAAAATCAGCGGTTTGGTTGTCTGGAAGAGAAGAGCAATTCATAGCGTTTTCCATAGAGATTTTTTAGAATTTAAGATAAGATATGCGGTAAAATACGAAAGCTTCCCTATACTCTGTCGGAAAAACTTGTTATAATAAATATAAGTTAGATAATGACATTTATATGAGGAGGTGCCCTTATGAAAAAATACCTGTATATGATAGCTGCCCTGTTCGGCATCGATTATTTCTGCAAGGAAAACATAGAAGCCCAGAAACCGGAAGATTTTCCGCGCGACATGGAAAAAAGCCATGGAAAGATCCGCCTGTACCGCAATCACAACGACGGTTTCTGTTTTGGGGTAAAAAAAGAAAAGAAAGAACTGGTCCGCATGGTGCCGGTTGTCTTTACCTCGGCGGCAGCGGGCATTCTGACATGGTTACTGTGCCGGGACGAAGGCAGAAAAGCCGATCGGATCGGTTTTGCCCTCATCACGGCGGGTGGTTTAAGCAACTTATATGACCGCCTCAAACGCGGTTATGTGGTAGATTATTTCAGCATCCGGTGTAAATACCTGGAAAAGGTCGTCTTTAATCTGGGAGACTTTTTTATCTTCGCAGGAAGCGCCCTGATCGCAGCTTTCGATCTGCTGGGAGCCGTCCGTGATCTTAGTTCTCCGGCAGAGGATCACATAAAAGCGCTCCGACTGCCGTGGCGAAAGACGGATGAGGCGGAATGATATAGTCGATTCCAAAGACATCGTGCATCTGATTGAAAATGTCAAAGGTCTTTGCAGCAGGTGCAAGGCTGGCGAGAGAACCGGTCAGGACGACATTCCGGGTGGTGTCCTGGCTGAGCGCCAGGGACGCCATCACACCCACATTTTCATAAATCATATTGAAAAGAGCGGCAGCCAGGTCAGCATCCGAGGCGCCGCTTTTGATTCGCCCAAAATTGGCAGCGGTTAAGTCGGCGGCAAGTCCCGGGACATCTTCCTCCTGCACGTCGGCGATGCGGAGATCTGCCATGGCCTTATTGCCGCGCAGCGCCATCTCTGAGAGGGCAAAAATGTCGGTGACGCCGAGAAAGCGCTCCGCCATGCCGGCAAGTGTCCCACCGCCGACACCGCTTCCGCCCAGATGACAGAAGCCGTTTGTCTTGGAAGCGCGGATAAAGGCAGAGCCGGTTCCAAGGCTGACCACCAGCGCTTCGTCAAGCCCGGACAGGTATAAGCCGCCGCGCCCGATGGCATCCAGCTCCAGGGCATGGATGGTCGGGATGCCGAAGATATTTTCATGGAAATACGTCGAACCGAGCCCGGTCAGGACGATTTTTTCAACATCGTCAAACGAAGCGCCCTGCTGATCCAGGAAACGCCCGAGAACACCGTAAGCCGAGGTGCGCGGGTCATCCGCGTGAACCTGAAGCGTACCAAGCAGAGCGCCATGTTCATCCAGTGCCGCCGCCTTGGTGCTGGAACTGCCGATGTCGATTCCGAGGGATAATTTCATTTGCTTATCTCCTTTATGATATAAAAATAGGATATGGCTGCCAGGGCAGTCGTTCCGTATCTTTTATGACTGTAAGAATTGGATTGTTTTTATAAACATTATAGGGTAAAGTAAAATAAAGTGCAATGGAAGAATGTGGTCCGAATGTTCTTAAAATGATATTTCAAATGGATAACATAAAGATTTATATGTCACGCCCAAGCTTTGTTGAGATTCTGGCTGAGACTGAAATATGCTTTAATGATAAGGAAATAGTGACCGGAAATACGGGATATCAGGCATGGTGGAGCAGAGAGTATGAGGTCCATGTTTAATAAGGAGTTCTTTAAGTGTTCCCAGTTTACGCACATTAACAGATGTACTTTTTCCTTCGTTATTAATATAGCTTTTTGCAATATAAAAAGACTCCGAATTTTTTTGACACAAAAAAAGCAGGTTCTATGCGGCCTGCAAGGTATTTTTCTATTATTCAACTGTCAAACTCCCGGAGATGGCAGAAGTATGGAAATGCAAGCCTGTCTTTATTGACAGAACCTATGAAATACGGTAGAATCAACCTTAAAAAAGAGTAATCCCCTATAAGGGGAGATAGGAGTTGAGTTTTTTGAGTTCTGGTGATGGGATACAGCTATTGATTTTGATACTGCTGCTTTTGATGTCGGCTTTCTTTTCTTCTGCGGAGACGGCGCTGACGACGGTCAACAAGATCCGGGTGCGGACGCTGGCGGAGAATGGCGATAAGCAGGCAGAGTATGTATTAAAGATCATAGAGGATCCGAGTAAAATGCTGAGTGCGATTCTGATCGGCAACAATGTGGTAAACCTGTATGCGTCTTCTCTTGCGACGGTTCTTGCCACCCACATCTGGGGCAACAAGATCGTAGGGATTGCGACGGGCGTTCTGACGCTTTTGATCCTGATATTCGGCGAGATCACGCCGAAGACGGTGGCGACGATACAGGCTGAGCGGATTGCATTTCGGTTCGCCAAAATCATTTATTATATCATGACGGTGCTGACACCGGTCATTTTTGTGGTCAACCAGCTCTCGTTTTTAGTGTTGAAGCTGCTTCGCGTGGATGTGAAGGCAAAGGGTGAGTCCATCACGGAGGATGAGCTGCGGACGATCGTGGAGGTCAGCCACGAAGAGGGCGTCATCGAGTCCGAAGAGAAGAAGATGATCAACAATGTGTTTGATTTCGGGGACGCCGTGGCGCGCGATGTCATGCTTCCGAAGGTCAACATGACGTTTGTGGACGTGGATGCGACGTATGACGAGCTGATGGAGGTATTCCGCAGTGAGAAATACACGCGTTACCCGGTCTATGAGGAGACGACGGACAATGTCATCGGTGTTCTGAACATCAAGGATATTTTCTTAAAAGGCGGGGAAGAGGGCTTTTCTGTCCGGAAATATCTGCGGAAACCTCTCTATACATATGAGTTTAAGAAGGTTGCTGAGCTGATGCGCGAGATGCGGAAAGCAGCGATCAGCATCGTGATCGTGCTCGACGAGTACGGTTCGACGGTCGGTCTTATCACGCTGGAAGATATGCTGGAGGAGATTGTCGGAGATATCCGGGACGAGTACGATGGAGACGAGGAAAAATCCATTCAGCGCATCGCCCCGCGGGAATACATGGTAGACGGTTCGGTCAAACTCGACGATCTGGATGAACGCCTGAATTTGGAGCTCCAGTCAGACGAATATGATTCCATCGGCGGACTGGTGATCGGACTTTTGAACCATCTTCCACAGGAAAAAGAAGAGGTTGTGGTGGAAAACGTCCGCCTCGTCGTTGAATGTGTGGATAAGAACCGGATCGATAAGATTCATCTGTACCTGTTAAGCCCGTCGGAGGCGGCGTTAGCTAAACATACCGCCGATGGTGCCGCTTCCGGCGCAGAGGGCGAAGGAAAGCAGCAGGGATGAGGCAGTCTCCTTGAGGGAATGTCGGATCGCAAAAGACAGAGCTAGAAAAATAAGAAAATAAAGGGCGCCGGCGCAGAATCCCCAGAGGAACCGGCGCCTTTTTGCTTTCTTCCCGGCGCTAAGCCCCGCCAGGAAGCAGGCGAGAATGTAGATGCCGCGCACTCCTAGCGTGATTTCCTTTTCACCCCACTGAAAACGGTACATCCCAAACGCGAGCAGAAGCAGAAAGACAGCAGTTGCCGCGTAGGAGAAGAGGGAAGAACGGAGCAGAATCTGGATAGCTGATTTTTCCATGATAAAATACCTGTGTGCATTTTTTTTCTATTCATATGAGCAAAGAAGGACAAATATGCCTGCAGAATGAAACACTGTTACAAACAAGCGTTACTGTTCACGCATACGTGCCCAGTAACGGAATTTGCCGTGGCTTCGCATCTCAATACGGCAAATTCCTGCTGTCACCACGTTTTCTTACGGCACTTTCGGTTCCAAAAGTGCCTACCCGTGAACAGTTCCAAAAAAGCCGGAATCTGTGAGAAACACGGTAAATTGAAATGCTTGCACAAGCGGGCAACATATGATATAATCTATAGGACTTTATATACTAAAAAAATGAAGGAGGACATAGAGATGAAACACGTAAAGACACTGAGCGCAAGCACACTGAAGAACAGCATGAAGAAAGGCGGCTGCGGCGAGTGCCAGACATCCTGCCAGTCTGCATGTAAGACATCCTGTACTGTAGGTAACCAGAGCTGCGAGAACCAGAACCGCTAATTGGCAGTACAAAACAAATGAGGCGTTTTCTGATAAATCAGAGCTTTTCATGAGTGGGAGAGCTGGAGTCTGAGAAAACGCAGAGTTGACACAGGGAGGCAGACAAGACGGAGCGCGGTCCGAGGAGAGGACTGCATATGTTCCGGGTTGTCTGCCTGCCTATGTCTTATAGAAGGAGAAAGACAGTGATTCATCAGTATATAAATAATGGATATTATATCGTACTGGATGTCAACAGTGGCTCCGTCCATTCGGTCGATCCGCTTCTGTACGATGTGATTTCCTTTTTATCGGAGCGGATTCCGGACAGCGAGAAGCCGTTTCAGATTGCCCAGTCCCTGAAAGACGAGACGGCGGCAGCATTAAAAGAGAAATACAGCCAGGAAGAGATCAGAGAGGCGTTTGAGGACATTCAGGAGCTCATCGATCAGGAAGAACTCTTTACTGCTGACATTTACAAAAACTTCGTTATGGATTTCAAGAAGCGCCAGACGGTTGTCAAGGCACTCTGCCTGCATATCGCGCATGACTGCAACCTTGCCTGTCAGTACTGCTTTGCAGAAGAGGGCGAGTATCATGGACGCAGAGCGCTGATGACCTTTGAGGTCGGCAAGAAAGCGCTGGATTTCCTGATTGCCAATTCTGGAAACCGCCGGAACCTGGAAGTCGATTTCTTCGGCGGCGAGCCGCTGATGAACTGGCAGGTGGTTAAACAGTTAGTCGAGTACGGACGTTCCCAGGAAGAGGCGCACAACAAGAAATTCCGTTTCACACTGACCACCAACGGTGTTCTGTTAAACGATGAAATTATGGAATTCTGCAACCGCGAGATGGCAAACGTCGTGCTCAGTCTGGATGGACGAAAAGAGGTCAACGACAAGATGCGCCCATTCCGCAACGGAACCGGAAGCTACGACCTGATCGTGCCGAAGTTCCAGAAATTTGCAGAGAAGCGCGGAGGCCGCGATTATTTCGTGCGTGGTACCTTCACACACAACAACCTGGATTTTGGCAAAGATGTTCTGCATTTTGCCGATCTTGGATTCAAGAAAATGTCGGTTGAGCCGGTCGTAGCACCGGATGAAGAGCCCTACGCGATCAAAGAGGCGGATCTTCCGCAGATTCTCGAGGAATATGACCGTCTGGCAGCAGAGTATGTCAAGAGACACAAAGAGGGACGCGGCTTCACGTTCTTCCACTTTATGCTTGATCTGACACAGGGACCGTGCGTGGCAAAACGTCTGTCCGGATGCGGTTCAGGAACTGAGTATCTGGCAGTTACCCCGTGGGGCGACCTCTATCCGTGCCATCAGTTTGTAGGAAACGAAGATTTCCTGCTCGGCAACGTGGATACGGGCGTGACCAACACGGCAGTCCGCGACGAGTTCAAGCTCTGCAATGTCTATGCGAAAGACAAATGTCGGGATTGTTTTGCCAGATTTTACTGCAGCGGCGGCTGTGCGGCCAATTCCTACAATTTCCACGGTTCCATCACGGATGCGTATGATATCGGGTGTGAGATGCAGAAAAAACGTATCGAGTGCGCGATCATGATAAAAGCTGCTCTTGCAGACGGCTCTGACGAGTAGAGAACAAGGAGAGAGAGGAATGAAGAACAAAAAAGGAAAAAGCTTCCTGGGGATGCTGCTCCTTCTGATTGCCATCGGCGTATTCGGCTATTTCGGCTATTCGACGATGAATCAGATCAAGCTGGGTCTTGACCTGGCTGGCGGTGTCAGCATTACCTATCAGGCGAAAGAAGAAAATCCGTCTTCCGAGGATATGGCGGATACGATTTACAAGCTCCAGCAGCGTGTACAGAATTACAGTACCGAGGCGGAGGTTTACCAGGAGGGTAATAACCGTATCAACGTAGATATTCCGGGTGTATCGGATGCCAACTCGATTCTGGAAGAGTTAGGAAAACCGGGTTCCCTGATTTTCGTGGACTCTGAAGGAAATCAGATCCTCGATGGTAAACAGGTTGCCAGCGCGAAAGCCGGCATGACCGAGGATAAGGCGACCGGTTCCAAGGCGTATATCGTTTCCCTGACCTTTACCGAGGAAGGTAAACAGGCATTTGCTGAGGCGACCACGAATGGCGTCGGAAAACCAATTTATATCATTTATGATAACCAGATTATTTCTGCTCCGACCGTCCGTGAGGCGATCACAGGCGGACAGTGCCAGATCGACGGCATGGCGGATTATGAAGAGGCAAATAATCTTGCGTCCACGATCCGTATCGGTTCCCTGTCCCTGGAGCTGGAAGAGCTGCGTTCCAACGTAGTTGGCGCGAAGCTGGGTCAGGAGGCGATCTCCACCAGCTTAAAGGCAGGTCTGATCGGATTTGCCATTGTCATTGTATTTATGATTGCCGTATATCTGCTTCCGGGTCTGGCTGCATCTCTGGCTCTGTGCCTGTATGTCGGTCTGATCCTGATCCTGTTAGTTGCATTTGAGGTGACTCTGACGCTTCCGGGCGTGGCTGGTATCATCCTGTCGATTGGTATGGCGGTGGATGCGAACGTTATCATTTTCACCCGTATCAAAGAGGAGATCGGGCTGGGAACATCCGTCAAGAATGCGATCAAGGCAGGTTTCGCCAAGGCACTTTCCGCGATCATCGACGGAAACGTAACCACCCTGATTGCGGCAGCGGTTCTGTTCTGGAGAGGTTCCGGTACCGTCAAGGGTTTTGCGGCGACGCTGGCAATCGGTATCGTGCTTTCTATGTTCACGGCGCTGTTTGTAACCAAATTTGCCCTGAACTGCTTCTATGAGATGGGCTTTGAGGATGCGAAGTTCTACGGATGCCGCAAGGATATGAAGACGCGTCCGTTCCTGAAATTCCGCAAGCTTTACTTTGCTCTGTCGCTCGTGATCATTCTGGCAGGTGTCGGCAGCATGGTTCACAATCAGTCTTCGATGGGTGTGCCGCTCAACTACAGCATGGAGTTCAGAGGCGGTACTTCTACAAACGTTACCTTTAACGAGGATATGTCTCTGGAAGATATTTCCTCCCAGGTGGTTCCGGTGGTAGAAAAGATTACCGGCGAAGCTGGCACACAGACCCAGAAGGTAGCCGGAAGCAACGAGGTTATCATCAAGACACGTACCCTGAACATGGACGAGCGCGAAGAGTTAAACCAGGCGCTGGCGGATCAGTTTGGTGTGGATAAAGAGAAGATCACAGCCGACAGTATCTCCGGTGCGGTCAGCCAGGAGATGAAGCGCGATGCGATTGTGGCGGTTACGATTGCGACGATCTGCATGTTGATCTACATCTGGTTCCGTTTCAGCAACATCACGTTCGCGGCGGGCGCGGTTCTTGCCCTGATGCACGATGTGCTGGTTGTCCTGACCTGCTATGCGATGCTGCGCTGGTCGGTTGGTTCGACGTTCATCGCCTGCATGCTGACGATTGTCGGTTACTCAATCAACGCGACGATCGTTATCTTCGACCGTATCCGTGAGAATATGAAGCTTCTGGGCAATAAAGAGTCCGCTGAGACGATCGTCAACACCAGTATCAGCCAGACCCTGACGCGAAGCATCAACACGACGCTGACGACCTTCGTCATGGTCCTGATTCTTTACATCCTGGGTGTATCTTCCATCCGTGAGTTTGCTCTTCCGCTGATGGTAGGTCTGATCTGCGGTACGTATTCGTCCGTATGCCTGTCCGGCTCTGTCTGGTATGTGCTGAATAAAAAGCGCATGGAGAAGAATGCCAAACCGGCTGGCAAGAAGGCAAAGGCAGAGAAGTAAAAAGTATAGGAAAAAAGATGGAATACAAGATTTTATACAAAGATGGCCGCGCAAAACGCGCGGAAATGAAAACGGTCCACGGAACCATCCAGACGCCTGTTTTCATGAATGTCGGCACGGTGGCGGCGATCAAGGGCGCGGTTTCGACCGATGATCTCCGCACGATCGGCACGCAGGTGGAACTTTCCAATACCTACCACCTCCATGTCCGTACCGGCGACAAGCTGATCCGACAGTTTGGCGGTCTGCACAAATTTATGAACTGGGATCGCCCGATCCTCACGGATTCCGGCGGATTTCAGGTGTTTTCCCTGGCGGGACTGCGGAAGATTAAAGAAGAGGGCGTTTATTTTAACTCCCACATCGATGGTCACAAGATTTTCATGGGACCGGAGGAAAGTATGCAGATTCAGTCCAACTTAGGTTCGACGATCGCGATGGCATTTGATGAGTGCCCGCCGAGTCTTGCCGATCGGGACTATGTACAGAAATCAGTGGAGCGCACGACGCGCTGGCTGGCGCGCTGCAAGGATGAGATGGCACGCCTCAATGCACTGCCGGATACGGTCAACCGGGAACAGCTCCTGTTTGGTATCAATCAGGGCGCGGTTTATGAGGATATCCGTATCGAACACGCGAAGGAAATCAGCAAAATGAACCTCGACGGCTATGCGGTCGGCGGTCTGGCAGTTGGCGAGAGCCATGAGGAAATGTACCGGATTCTGGATGCAGTCGTTCCGCACTTGCCGGAGGACAAGCCAACTTATCTTATGGGCGTCGGCACACCGGCAAACATCCTGGAAGCGGTAGACCGGGGCGTTGATTTCTTTGACTGTGTGTACCCGTCCCGGAATGGACGCCACAGCCATGTATACACGAACCATGGCAAATTAAATCTCCTGAACAGCAAATATGAGCTGGATCCGCGCCCGATCGAGGAAGGCTGCGGCTGCCCGGCATGCCGTTCTTACTCTCGCGCATATATCCGCCACCTGTTTAAGGCGAAGGAAATGCTGGGGATGAGATTATGCGTCTTGCATAATTTGTATTTTTATAATAAAATGATGGAAGAGATTCGCGACGCGATCGAACATCACTGTTATGCTGAGTATAAAGCAAAGAAACTTGCAGGCATGATGGGGGAATCGAACTAAAGGAGGAAATATACCACATGAGCAGCACAAGCGGAATGATCGTTTACCTTGTATTTATCATTGCCATCTTCTATTTTATGGCAATCCGTCCACAGTCCAAGGAAAAGAAAAAACAGGCAGAACTGATGGCAACCGTAGCAGTAGGCGACAGCGTTCTGACATCCAGCGGCTTCTACGGCGTGATTATCGATATGACCGATGACACTGTAATCGTAGAGTTCGGAAGCAACAAGAACTGCCGCATCCCGATGCGTAAGGATGCAATCGTTCAGGTTGAGAAACCGGAAGTGTAAAAAAGAACGGTAAGAGAGTGAGAGGATCGCAGCTCCCGATGGGGGCGGCGGTCCTTTTTTTGTGTAACAGGAAATTCCTTGGAATTCCCTATGACACAAAAAGGTACATTCTTTGTTTTGCAGATAACCTCAGGTTATAGAATAAATTCCAAATTACTATACGGGGAATACCGGTTTTTCTTCGTCAGAAGATTGCAAAATAGGACGGAATCCGATATGATAAAAAGTAACCGTTTGAAACAAGGGAGGTATTTTATTATGAATTGCAATATTACTGTGATTCCGGGTGACGGAATCGGACCGGAGATTGTGAGAGAGGCATGCGGCGTGCTGGACAAGGTGGGCGCTGTCTACAGTCATACATTTAATTATACAAAAATCCTGATGGGCGGCTGTTCCATCGACGAGTACGGCGTACCGCTGACCGATGAGGCACTGGAGACCGCGAAAAAGAGTGATTCCGTCCTGCTCGGTGCAGTCGGCGGCAACGTGGGAAATTCCCGCTGGTACGATGTAGCTCCGAACCTGCGTCCGGAGGCCGGTCTTCTTGCCATCCGTAAAGGTCTGGGACTGTTCGCGAATATCCGCCCGGCATACCTCTACAAAGAGCTGGCAGATGCCTGCCCGTTAAAGAAAGAGATCATCGGCGACGGCTTCGATATGGTTATCATGCGTGAGCTGACCGGCGGTCTGTACTTCGGCGACCGTTACACGAAGGAGATTGATGGCGTGACGACCGCGGTAGATACCCTGACCTACAATGAAAATGAGATCCGCCGGATCGCAATCAAGGCATTCGATATCGCGATGAAGCGCCGCAAGAGCGTTATTAGTGTCGATAAGGCAAACGTACTGGATTCCTCCCGCCTGTGGAGAAAGGTAGTCGAGGAAGTTGCTAAAGATTATCCGGAAGTTACCCTGACCCATATGCTGGTTGATAACTGCGCGATGCAGCTTGTCATGAATCCGGGACAGTTCGACGTGATCCTGACTGAGAACATGTTTGGCGATATCCTTTCTGACGAGGCAAGCATGATTACCGGCTCCATCGGTATGCTGTCTTCAGCCAGCTTAAACGAGGGCAAATTTGGTCTCTACGAGCCGAGCCACGGTTCCGCACCGGACATCGCGGGCAAGGACATCGCAAACCCGATTGCAACTATTCTTTCTGCAGCGATGATGCTCCGCTATTCTTTCGATCTGGATAAGGAAGCAAAAGCCATCGAGGATGCCGTACAGCAGGTACTGACCGAGGGCTACCGTACCGTGGATATCATGGCGGATGGCTGCAAGCAGGTTGGAACCGTTGAGATGGGCAGGCTGATCTGTGAGAGAATTAGATAGAAAGATTGCAAAAATTCCATAAATGCGATAAAATCAAAGATAAACGTAAAAACCGCCCCTGTCACCAGGGGCGGAGGTCGTCGAAAGAGATAGAAGGAGACGAAAAGATGAAAAGTGATGCAGTAAGAAAAGGGATGCAGCAGGCACCTCACCGTTCTTTGTTTAATGCACTCGGTATGACGGAAGAGGAGATGAACAAACCTCTCGTCGGTATCGTAAGTTCTTATAATGAGATTGTTCCGGGACACATGAACCTGGACAAGATTGTAAATGCCGTGAAGCTGGGTGTAGCGATGGCTGGCGGAACACCGGTTGTATTTCCGGCGATCGCAGTCTGTGATGGTATCGCTATGGGTCATGTCGGCATGAAATATTCCCTGGTTACCCGTGATCTGATCGCAGATTCCACCGAATGTATGGCGCTGGCACATCAGTTCGATGCGCTGGTTATGGTTCCAAACTGTGATAAAAACGTACCGGGACTTCTGATGGCAGCAGCCCGCGTCAATGTACCGACTGTATTTGTCAGCGGCGGTCCGATGTTAGCCGGTCATGTAAAGGGACAAAAGAGAAGTCTTTCCAGCATGTTCGAGGCAGTTGGTTCCTACGCAGCAGGCACCATGACGGAAGAAGATGTGAAAGAATTCGAATGTAAGGTCTGCCCGACCTGCGGTTCCTGTTCCGGTATGTACACCGCTAACAGCATGAACTGCTTAACAGAGGTACTCGGCATGGGTCTTCAGGGCAACGGTACGATCCCGGCAGTTTACTCCGAGCGAATCAAACTGGCAAAACACGCTGGTATGAAGGTTATGGAGATGTATGAGAAAAACATCCGTCCGAGAGATATTATGACAGAAAAGGCATTTTTAAATGCACTGACCGTGGATATGGCACTCGGATGTTCTACCAACAGTATGCTGCATCTTCCGGCGATTGCACATGAGGCAGGCGTAGACCTGAACATGGAGCTGGTCAATGAGATGAGCAAGCGCACCCCGAACCTGTGCCATCTGGCGCCGGCAGGTCCGACCTACATGGAGGATCTGAACGAGGCAGGCGGCGTGTATGCGGTTATGAATGAGCTGTCCAAGAAGAACCTTCTGAATCTGGACTGCATGACCGCAACCGGCAAGACCGTTGGCGAGAATATCAAGGGCTGTGTCAACAAGAATCCGGAGGTTATCCGACCGATCGACAATCCGTACAGCCAGACTGGCGGTATCGCGATCCTGAAAGGAAACCTGGCACCGGATACAGGCGTTGTAAAACGTTCTGCCGTTGCACCGGAGATGCTGGTACATCAGGGACCGGCGCGTGTGTTTGACTGTGAGGAAGACGCGATTGCAGCGATCAAGGGCGGCAAGATCGTGGCTGGCGATGTTGTTGTCATCCGTTACGAGGGACCGAAGGGCGGTCCGGGCATGCGTGAGATGCTGAACCCGACATCTGCCATCGCAGGTATGGGACTTGGTTCCAGCGTAGCTCTGATCACAGATGGACGTTTCTCCGGCGCATCCAGAGGTGCATCCATCGGACACGTTTCTCCGGAGGCGGCAGTCGGCGGACCGATCGCGCTGGTTGAGGAAGGCGATATTATTTCCATCGATATCAATAATAACTCCCTGAACGTACTCGTATCCGACGAGGAGCTGGCAGAGAGAAGAAAGAAATGGCAGCCGAGAGAACCGAAGGTTACGACCGGATACCTGGCACGTTACGCAGCGCTTGTAACGAGCGGAAACCGGGGCGCAGTCCTGGAGATTCCGAAGACACAGAAGTAATCATTGCGGGCTTCAGACAGGTGCTTTTGAGACGGAAAGTACTGCTTGATGCCAAAAGGCAGTGGATGGGACGATTTATCAGGCTGCCCCTACGGAGAGCTTGACAGCGCGACAGACGCTTTCGGAAGCTTTGCGGGGATATGTACTCTCGGAGTTTTCAGCCCCGCTTTTGCGGTTGATGAAAGCCCGGGAGTATATGCATTTAAAATGGTTTAAGGAAGGAAAGCAGGTTAGACAGATGAAGACATTGACAGGAGCAGAGATTGTCATTGAATGCTTGAAAGAGCAGGGGGTAGACACGGTGTTCGGTTATCCGGGCGGCGCGATCCTCAACATTTATGATGCACTTTATAAACACAAGGATGAAATCACCCATATTTTGACCTCTCATGAACAGGGAGCGTCCCACGCGGCAGACGGCTACGCGAGAGCAACCGGTAAGGTCGGTGTGTGTATGGCGACATCCGGTCCGGGAGCTACAAACCTGGTTACGGGTATTGCAACGGCTAACCTGGATTCCATTCCGATGGTAGCCATCACCTGTAATGTAACGACAGGGCTTCTTGGAAAAGACAGCTTCCAGGAGATCGACATTCTGGGTGTTACCATGCCGATCACGAAATATAATTTTATCGTAAAGGATGTCACGAAGCTGGCAGATGTGATCCGTCGTGCGTTCGTGATTGCTAAGAGTGGCCGTCCGGGTCCGGTTCTGGTGGATATCACCAAGGATGTGACGGCAGCGGCCTGCGAGTACGAGCCGAAGGAACCGCAGCCGATCGAGCGCGAGACAGAGCTGATCCGTGAGGAAGACATGGAAAAGGCGATCGAGATGATCAAGGCGGCGAGAAAACCGTTTATTTTCGTCGGCGGCGGTGCAGTGGCGTCAGATGCTGCCAATGAATTAAGTGCATTTGCACATAAAGTTCAGGCGCCGGTGGGAGACAGCCTGATGGGTAAAGGTGCATTTGACGGAACCGATGTCCTTTATACCGGTATGATCGGTATGCACGGAACCAAGACATCCAACCTCGGTGTGGCAGAGTGCGATCTGCTGATCGTTGTAGGCGCGCGTTTCAGTGACCGTGTTGTGGGCGATCCGAACCATTTTGCAACCAATGCAAAGATTTTACACATAGATATCGATCCGGCGGAGATCAACAAAAACATCCAGGCCGATGCGAGCATTATTGGTGATGTCAAGATTATTCTGCGTAAGCTAAACGCGCGTCTGGATCCGATGAACCATGACGAGTGGCTGAGCCACATTGAGCGTCTGAAAGATATGTACCCGCTCCGCTACAACAAGGAAGTTCTGACCGGTCCGTATATCATGGAAGAGATCTACAAGGTAACCGGCGGCGATGCGATCATCTGTACCGATGTCGGACAGCATCAGATGTGGGCGGCACAGTATTATAAATACAAACGTCCGAGACAGCTTCTGACCTCCGGCGGTCTGGGCACGATGGGCTACGGTCTGGGCGCAGCGATTGGTGCGAAGATGGGCTGCAAGGATAAGACGGTTATCAATATTGCCGGAGACGGCTGTTTCCGTATGAACATGAACGAGATTGCGACGGCAACCCGCTACAACATTCCGGTTATCGAGGTTGTATTTAACAACCATGTTCTGGGTATGGTGCGCCAGTGGCAGACCCTGTTCTATGGAAAACGCTATTCCCAGACGGAGCTTTACGATCAGATGGATTTCGTCAAGGTGGCAGAGGGCATGGGCGCGAAAGCATACCGTATCACGAAGAAAGAGGATGTGGAGCCGGTGCTGCGCGAGGCGATCAGCTTAAATATCCCGGTTATGATCGAGTGCCAGATCGGCAGCGATGACAAGGTATTCCCGATGGTTCCGGCTGGAAAACCGATCGAGGAAGCGTTTGATGAGATTGACTTACGCATCGAATAGTTGTAAAATGGGGGCAATTATCACATTTTTGTGTAAGACAGGAGGAGATTTATTATGAGCAGAGTCTATAACTTTTCGGCAGGTCCGGCAGTGCTTCCGGAGGAGGTACTGAGAGAGGCAGCGGCAGAGATGCTGGATTACCAGGGCAGCGGTATGTCCGTCATGGAGATGAGCCACCGCTCCAAGGATTTCCAGGCCATCATTGATGAGGCAGAGAAGGATCTGCGCGAACTGATGCAGATTCCGGACAATTACAAAGTATTATTCGTACAGGGCGGCGGCAATATGCAGTTCGCCATGGTTCCGATGAACCTGTTCAAAAATAAGGTGGGGGATTACATCATCACCGGACAGTGGGCAAAGAAAGCATATCAGGAGGCAAAGATGTTTGGTACTGCCAACGCGATTGCATCCAGCGCTGACAAGAACTTTTCCTACATCCCGGATTGTTCGGACCTTCCGGTGGATGAGAACGCAGATTACGTGTATATCTGCTTAAATAACACTATTTACGGAACCGTATACCATGAGCTTCCGAACACCAAGGGCAAGACACTGGTAGCAGACATCTCCTCCTGTTTCCTGTCAGAGCCGATCGATGTGAGTAAGTTTGGTATTCTCTGGGGCGGTGTCCAGAAGAACGTAGGTCCGGCTGGTATGGCGATCGTCATCATCCGCGAGGATCTGATCACCGAGGATGTTCTTCCGGGAACACCAACCATGCTGCGCTACAAAACATACGCAGACAATGACTCTCTGTACAACACACCGCCTACATACACCATCTATATGTGCGGCAAGGTATTTAAATGGCTCAAGAAAATGGGCGGTTTAAGTGCCATGAAGGAGCGCAACGAGAAGAAGGCGAAGATCCTTTACGATTTCCTCGATGAGAGCAAGCTCTTCAAGGGTACCGTTGAGAAAAAGGATCGTTCCCTGATGAACGTACCGTTCGTCACCGGCGATGCAGATCTGGATGCCCTGTTTGTCAAGGAAGCCAAAGAGGCAGGTTTTGTGAACTTAAAAGGTCACCGTACCGTCGGTGGTATGCGTGCCAGCATCTACAATGCAATGCCGATCGAGGGCGTTGAGAAATTAGTTGCTTTCATGCGTGAATTTGAGAAAAAACATACAAATTAGTCAATTTTAAAATTTATGCCATTGCTGCGGCGAAAGGGAGGGGGAATCCGTTCCTTTCTGCTGCAGCAGTGGACTTTTTAAAACAAAAACAGCCCGCGTATGGGAAGATTTGAAATTTTGAAAGAAAAGAGAGTTAAAAAATGAGAAAAATCCATTGCCTGAATCCGATTTCCAAGCTGGGAACCGGTTTACTGACCGAAAATTATGAGATGACTGACAACCTGGCGGAGGCAGAGGGCATTCTGGTCCGCAGTGCTGCCATGCATGATCTGGAACTTCCGAAGGGACTGCGTGCCGTTGCACGTGCCGGAGCGGGCGTCAACAACATTCCGCTTGACAAGTGTGCGGAGGCTGGTGTTGTCGTATTCAATACACCGGGCGCCAATGCAAACGGTGTCAAAGAGCTGGTGCTGGCTGGCATGCTGCTGGGAGCCAGAGACGTAGTCGGCGGCATCGACTGGTGCAAAGAGCAGAAGGATAATGAAAATATCTCCAAAGATATGGAGAAGGCGAAAAAGAAATTTGCCGGTCATGAGATCCGCGGCAAAAAGCTTGGTGTTATCGGACTGGGCGCCATCGGCGCAGAGGTTGCAAACGCAGCTGCAGCGCTTGGCATGGAAGTATACGGCTATGACCCGTTCATTTCTGTCAAGGCAGCGTGGATGCTTTCCAGAGACGTAAAGCACATCACATCTGTTGATACGATCTATCAGGAATGCGATTACATCACCGTTCATGTACCGCTGCTTGACAGCACCCGCCAGATGATCAACAAAGACAGCCTGGGACAGATGAAGGACGGCGTGGTTATCTTAAACTTTGCGCGTGACCTTCTGGTAAATGACGACGATATGGCAGAGGCGCTGGCTTCCGGTCGTGTAAAACGCTATATCACCGATTTCCCGAATGCAAAAGTAATGCAGATGCCGAACATCATCGCAACCCCACATCTGGGCGCATCCACAGAAGAATCCGAGGATAACTGTGCCGTGATGGCAGTCAAAGAGCTGATGGATTACCTGGACAATGGTAATATCAAGAATTCCGTCAACTTCCCGAATTGCGATATGGGCGTGTGCACAACCGTAGGTCGTCTTGCACTTCTTCATAAGAACGTGCCGAACATGATCGGACAGATTTCCTCGATCCTGGCATCGACTGACATGAACATCGCAAACATGACGAACAAGAGCCGTGATAAATACGCTTATACGCTGGTTGATCTGGAGACCAAGGCAGACGCGGCGACGATTGAGAAGCTGAAAGCTATTCAGGGTATGATGCGCGTGCGCGTGATCAAATAATAAGTGAACATAAAAATGGCGGATTATATCGTATAAGGTAGTTCTGCTGAAAACAGCCGGAGAAAGTGTGGTTTTGGCGCACCTTTTTCGGCTGTTTTTGTCATTGGGTGGAAAATTGCTCAAGACTGGAGTCTTTCATTTCATAAACACGCGTCCACTCCTTAGTGCCATCTTTTTTGACAGTTTCGGAGCGGTTTATCGCCAGAAAACGGATCAGTTCATAGCAGTCAATCCAGATTTCGTTGTTTCCTTCTTTCTGGGATTCGTCAAAAATGAGCTGCAATCCGAAATGCAGATGCGGTTCAGCGATGTTGTTGGTGTTTTCAGTGCTGCTGTAGCCGGTGTGTCCGAGATAACCGATCACGTCTCCGGCGGTGACGAGGCTGCCCTCTTTCAGGTTTGACTGGTAGGGGTAGTCTTTGCGTAAATGTGCATAATAGTAGTATCGTTTCCCGTCAAAGCTGCGGATGCCGATGCGCCAGCCGCCGTACTGGTTCCAGCCGAGCGCCTCGACGCGCCCGGATTCCACAGCAATCACAGGCGTTCCCGTCTGCCCCATCATATCATGCCCGAGATGCCGTCTCCGGTAACCGTAGCTGCGGGAGACACCGAAATCGTCATAGTGGCTGTAGGGAAAGTTTTTCGCCAGTGGGAGAAACGCTTTCAGACCATATTTGGTAACCCAGACTTTTTCCTCACCGGAGGGAGTCAAGGGGACAGCGTCGGGATCGGAGAGAGTGGGGGCTGGGGGTTTGAGAGAAGTTTGTGTGTTGGATGAGGCTGAAGTTTCTGGTGAAGCTTGACTGGCTGAGTCGATTGTGTCTGTACCAGTTGTTGCTGCTGTTGTTGGTGGTGTCGTTGCGTAGGAAGTATTGGCAGCCGGATCCCCTTCCTGTATCTGCGCGTCCGCCAGTGCAAAAGCCGGTGCTTCCGATTTCGGAATCTCAATTTCATACAGTCCGACCATTCCATCCAGAACCGCGCCGTAAGCCTCACGATAATAGGCAAAAGAGGTCATATTTTTTGTCAATTCTTCCACTGTAACGCCATTTTGGAGCTGTTCGGCAGCTTCCGTCATATCGGACGCCTGATAATGTGAAAAATCGCCCCCGTAGCGCGCCCCCAGGTAGGCGAGCAGATCGACCCAGTTCAGGTGGAGATCCTGCTGGCAGGTATCAACATCATAGCGGAACGCCTGTGTCATGGCGTCGGCGGTTACATCGAAATCCACCCAGCGGATAAAATGTTCCGACGCATTCCCGACCGTGACCTGACGGCTGTTCGGACGCTGGAAGGACCAGCTGACAAAGAGCGCCGCAATGGCGCAGATTTCCAGTGCAATGATAACAGAACTTCGTTTCAAGACAGATCCCTCCTGTGCGATAGTATTTAAATGCGAAGCCACGGCAAATTCCGTTACTGGGCACGTATGCGTGAACAATAACATTTTTGCAATCTGATAAGATTGTATGAGAGGATGGGAGAAAGTATGAGTCCATCTTTGGAAAAATATGAGAAAAAGCGTTTGAGGCGAGGAAAAAGGATGGGCTGATTTAGGCAAACAGATTATACAAACAGATTATATAAGAGCGAAAAGTGATAGAAAAAATAGAAGAAAACAATAGATGATTCGCAGAGAGATAAAAAAGAGAGTAAATCATATGCACAAGGAGGTACATGAAATGGAAAAGAAGGAAGAAAAGAAAAAGCCGTCCGGCTCATTCTCAGAAGTCTGGGACAAGCGCGGACAGGAGACGGATGCAGCCAATGATTTCCGGAAGAAAATCGAGATGGAGATCACCGAGGCACGCCCGGGCTATGCAGTTGGAGAGATTGTATTGAAACCGTGGCATATGAATATCTTAGGTATCGTGCACGGCGGCGTCCTGTATTCACTGGCGGATACCGTGGGTGGCACCGCAGCGATGACCGGGCGCGACTACGCAGTCCCGACCGTGGATGGCACGATCCATTATCTGAAAGCTGGAAAAAACACATCCAAAATCATCGCCCGGGCGCAGGAAATACAGAATGGTTATGCATTTTCGGTGTGCGAATGCAAGATTTATGATGATAAGGAGACGCTGCTGGCATCGGCAACGATGACGTATTATCATTTGAGGAAGAGGTAGAAGAAAAACTTGTAGCATATCATAAATTATGCTATGATTTGAATAGTAAATAATAGATTATACAACAGGATAATTAATATGGATGTAAAATATGTAGAAATGACGGGCTATCATGGAACCATATCAAAATATGCAGATAGCATTGCAAAATATGGATTAGATCCGGATAAGACACATAAAAGACCAGATCATTGGTTAGGTCAAGGTGTTTATCTTTTCGAAGATTTTGATCTTGCAAGATGGTGGGCAGATACCATGGCAGGAAAGCTATATAATGCTGGAAATTTTCCGATTGTTTATCAAACGCAGATTCGAACATCCAAAGAAAAAATTTTAAATTTGGATAATCATAAGGAGTATAATCGGTTTATAGATCGAATTTTAAAGATGCAAAATGAGATTGAGAGTAATGATGAGGGAAAAGTCCCTATTTTTGACCGAGAAAAACAGAGAGCGGTGTATTTTGATTATTACAAAGCAAAATATCAGATTTCAGTGATTATCTATACATTTAGCAAAGAGTGTGCAACATATGGTACGTTTCGTAAAGGCTCTGATTTAGCACGACAGATAGAATTGCAAAGGGCATTGGGACTTGCATATCATGAAAAACAGATTTGTGTATCCAAGAAAGAATGTATAAAAAACATAGAAGTACTGTATAATGGAGAAGATGAGGTGATTTAAATGTTTGACAAAGAACTGTTTTACGCTTTGTGTAACCAATACGGTGTGGAACTGAGTGACAAATATGATAAACCTATGTTAAAAACGGATGATGGTATAAGAGAACTCGTAGAGCAGGATGTGAGAGACCTTCTTCCTCAGTATCAGGGTACTGTTTCTTATAGGAATGATGGAAATACTTATAAGATTGAAACAAGTTGTATGTATGTACCTCAGGAACTTATGATTGCGTAATAGGACGGGGAGGAGTCAGACAACAATGAGGATTACAACAAATTATGAAAGTCCCTTAGTGTTAAAAAATATTATGATTACGGATGGAATCTTTAAACGGACCGAGGATTCATTAGAAAACGTAGAACTGAGGGTAAATGTCGCACATAATATTGAACAGCTTTCCGAAGTGGAATATAAAATCACATTGGAATTAAGTGTAGCAGATCCAGAGGGAAAATTATCTGTGTTTGTAAAAGGTATGGCAGTGTTTGAAACAGAACAAGAAAATAAAATGTTGATCGAACGTAATACCATTGCAATCATGTTTCCATATTTTCGCAGCTATGTTTCAACATTAACTACACAGCCAGGTATGACGCCGATTGTTCTTCCAGCTATGAACATTGTGGCGATGCTTGCACAGAAAAATGAATAATTAGAACCGGTGTTTTGCATACAAAAAGTATGTGAAATGCCGGTTCTTTCTATATAAATTCAGAAGCTACAGCTCTATCACACTCCCATCCTCCGGTACCAGCAAATCCCCATGATAATAGGCTTCCCCTTCAGCGCGGTACAAAGCAGCGCGTTCCGGATAAGTCTTATCTTCAGTGTGCCACAGAATCAAATGCCGCGCACCGAGGCGTTCGGCGAGTTCGCAGGCATCTTTGACGGTGCTGTGGTGTTTTTCATAAGGGGAGAAGATTTCCCGGTCGCGGTAGAGGCAGAAGGCTTCGTGGAAGAGCCAGTCGGCGCCACTGGCAAATTCTTCGCAGAGCGGGTTCAGCGGTTCGTCGCCCGGGCAGCAGACGATCTTGCCGTCCGGCAGCACGGCGCGGAAGCCGAACTGGCGCGCCTTGGTCGAATGAATGTCAAAGAAGGTGACTTTCATATCGAGAATCTGCCGGGTTTCGCGGTCAGAAACCGGGATGAGCTGGATCGGATCGCCGATCAGGTCGCAGAATTTCTTCTGGAGTGTCAGGCGGCAGAAGGTCTGAATCGTATCGATCAGCCCGTCGTGGCAGTAAATATGAAAAATTCCCTCATAATTTCCCTTTTTGATGGCAGTGCCAATCATCCGGATCATCCAGATCACGCCGAGAATGTGGTCGGTGTGTTCGTGTGTCACGAAGAGATGATGGATGCGGTTTAATGGAACCTGCATTTCTTCCAGAATCCGCAGGATGCCATTGCCGCCGCCGGCGTCTGTCATGAAATATTCCTCGCCGGAGCGGATGGCGAAGCAGGTATTATAATAACGTGTCATCGTGGCGTTTCCGGTGCCAAACACGTAGAGAGTGTGTGGTTGCGTCATGAGTATTCCTCCTGTGTTTATGTATATTGTAAAAGAATGTAATTACAGTGATTGAGTTATGTAAACTACACTGCTGTATAAAATATTATGTAAATTAAACGGCTATTCATGTATTATGCAAATAATAGAAATGAGCAGATTGCATGAACAAACGGGTAAAAATATATTTTGACCCTGATCTGAATCTATGCTACTATAAATCTATCAAAAAGGCAAATGCAATGTAGATAATGTGCCGTTTACCCAAAGCGAGCGCGACGATAACGAGTCACGACAATATCCGGGCAGACAGCGCAGTTTGGGAGCTGATAACATGAGGGATTTAGCATATTTGAAGCTGCTTTCGCGGGAGTATCCGAATATCCGGGCGGCGGCGAGTGATATTATTAATTTACAGGCAATCTGTGGACTTCCGAAGGGCACGGAATATTTTTTCAGTGACCTGCACGGTGAGCATGAGGCGTTTATTTATCTGCTCCGCAGTTCGTCGGGTATTATCCGGGAGAAGATCCGCGAGACATTTGGACATATTATTTCGGAGGAGGACGAGGTACGGCTGGCGAACCTTATCTATTATCCGGAAAAAATGATCAATCAGATCAAACAGGCGAACGAATACACGGAGGACTGGCAGAAGACGGCGGTGTACCGTCTGGTGCAGATCTGCCGGGAGGTTTCGTCGAAATACACCCGTTCCAAGGTGAGAAAAAAGATGCCGAAGGAATTTTCGGGTGTGATCGATGAGCTTTTATATGTCGATAATACCGATGACAATAAGACGGAGTATTACAGCGAACTCATCAATACCCTGATTGACGTCCGGGTGGCGGACAGCTTTATTGTCGTGATCTGCAGCCTGATTCGGAGTCTGACGATCGATAATCTTCATATCCTGGGCGATATATTTGACCGTGGTCCGAGACCGGATATCATTCTGGAGGAACTGATGCATTTCCATGATGTGGATATCCAGTGGGGCAATCATGATATTTCGTGGATGGGCGCGGCGACGGGCAACCGGGCGTGTATCTGCAATGTTTTGCGTATGGCGCTCGGTTACAATGGATTTGATGTATTGGAGGACGGCTACGGAATTAACCTGCGCCCGCTGTCGATGTTTGCGGAGCGCGTGTACCGGGACGATCCGTGTACCTGTTTTCTGCCGCAGATTCTTGACAAAAATATTTACGACGCAGTGGATCCGAAGCTGGCGGCGAAGATGCACAAGGCGATCGCGGTGTTACAGTATAAGGAAGAGGGGCAGATCATCAAGCGCCATCCGGAGTACGGGATGGAAGAGCGGATACTTCTGTCAGCGATTCGTTATGACCGCGGCACGGTCACGATCGATGGAAAAGAGTATCCGATGCGCGACATGAATTTCCCGACGGTGGATCCGGCGGATCCGCTGCGGCTGACGGACGAAGAGGAAGAGCTGCTTCACACGCTGGAGCTGTCGTTCCGCCACAATGCGCGGCTGCATGAGCATGTCCGTTTCCTATATTCCAACGGAAGCATGTATAAATGCTGCAATTCCAACCTGCTCTATCACGGCTGTATCCCGATGACGGAGAATCGGGAATTTGACGGTCTGATGGTGGGTGGCAGGATGTACCGCGGCAAGGAATTGATGGATTTTATTGACACACAGGTTAAAAATGCCTATTTTCTTCCAGAGGACGCGCCGGAGAAGGAGGCGTGCCGCGATTTTATGTGGTATCTGTGGAATGGTGCGAAATCGCCGGTATTTGGAAAGGACAAAAACCGCAGCTTTGAGCATTATTTCATCGAGGATCCAGAAGTGATGAGAGAGACGATGAACCCGTATTACCAGCTCAGTGAGGAAGAAGAGACCTGCGATATGATTTTGAAGGAATTTGGACTTCCGACGAAGGGATCGCATATCATCAACGGGCATATGCCGGTGAAGATTAAGAGTGGAGAGACACCGATCCGGGCTGGCGGCAAGCTCTTTATCATTGACGGCGGGCTGTCGAAAGCCTACCAGGAGCGGACGGGAATCGCCGGATATACGTTGATTTTCAATTCGCACCATCTCGCGCTTGCGGAACACAAGCCATTTGACCCGGAGCGCGAGCGGACGCCGAAGGTATATATTGTGGAGAAAATGCAGAAGCGCATCACAGTGGCGGATACCGACGAGGGCAAGGAGCTGGCGGGCCGCATCGAGGATCTGAAAGAGCTCTTGAAAGCGTACCGGAGCGGACTTTTGAAAGAGCGCGTGCGCTGAGGCAGTTGAAAGGGACGGGAACTGGAAGCTTGTTTCTTTCGGCTGGGTGAAACGGGAGAAACGGGACGGTTTGAAGAATAAGGAGACAAGATGAGAAAGACAGAGTTTTTACAGGAGCTTCGGGAGGCACTGGACGGCGAGGTTTCGGCTTCAGTCATCCAGAGCAACATAAGCTATTACGATCAGTATATCCGCCAGGAGGCGGCGAAAGGGCGCAGGGAGGAAGAAGTGATCGAGGAGATCGGCAGCCCACGCCTGATTGCGAAAACCATTATCGACAGCAGCGAGGGCGCCGGGGAGACCGGCCAGGGCGGTTCGTACACTTCGGGAGACGCTGCCGGGAGCGGGCGCACAGCGTCCTCCTACAACGGCGGTTTTTCGGAGCGGGACGACAGCGGTCTGCCGCCGAACTTCCATTACATCGATTTGAACAAATGGTACTGGAAGGTAATTCTCAGCGTGGTGGTTATCGCGATCTTATTTGTGCTGTTTGCACTGGTCGGAGGTATTTTCACCATCCTGATTCATCTGGCGGGACCGATTCTTCTGATTTGGCTGATCTATACATTTATTAAGAATATTTGGAAATAGAAAAGAACCCCTGCCGCCGGCTGTGAGGGATGACCGGAGCGGGGGTTCTTTTCTTGTTTTCTCGCAAACATATGGAGGTTTATTGAGTTGAAAAATGTTGTATTATGGAACATTTCAGAGGGAGTTTCCATAATACAAAAAAGCACTTGTCATGCCGTCTTTGGCAAACAAATGCTTTTTAGCTGGGCTACAAGGATTCGAACCTTGAAAATGACGGAGTCAGAGTCCGTTGCCTTACCATTTGGCGATAGCCCAATGAATTGAACGATTTGTATTATACTGTAAGGAAACAGATTCGTCAACCACTTTTTTCGCTTTTTTGATAATTTTTTTTGTTTAGGCGGCTGCTGTGGCAGAAACCGCGCCATGCGTCCGGCAAATTCTGCAATATTCTGGGTCTGTAAGTAGACAACGTGGTTCGAATCGGATATAATGAGTTTCATGACAGAATGTTAAGGCAGTATAGGACGAAACGGCAGATGGCGGATGCGCGGAGATGGTGCGGGGAGCCGGAAAGGAAAAGAGAGCGATATGTATACATTTGACAGCCGGGTCCGGTACAGTGAGACGGATGAAGAGGGAAATCTTTCTGTGGTGGGAATCATGAATTATCTTCAGGATTGTTCGACGTTTCAGTCGGAGGATCTGAAACTCGGGATTTCCTATCTGAATGAGGAAAAACGGGCGTGGTGGCTGAGCGGATGGCAGATAGAGATTCTCAGACAGCCGCATTTTGGCGAGCGGATCCGTATTTCGACCTGGCCGTATGGGTTTAAGGGAATCTATGGCTACCGGAATTTCACGATCGAGGATGAGATGGGAAACCCGCTGGTGCGGGCGGATTCGACCTGGTTTTACTACGATCTGGAAAAAGGATGCCCGGTGCGGGTGCCGGAAAGCCAGTTGGAGGGCTACCAGATTGAAGATAAACCGCTTGCAATGCCGCCAGCGCCGAAGAAAATCCGCCTGCCTGAGACGTATGAGACGGCGGCGCCGGTCACGGTGGAACGCCATCATCTCGATACGAACCGGCACGTGAACAATGCACAGTATGTGGCGATTGCGCGTGAATTGCTGCCTGTGGACTTTGCACTCGGAGACCTGCGGGTGGAGTACCGGAAGGCGGCAGTGCTTGGGGATGTGATGTACCCGAAGCTGGCGCAGGTGCCGGAAGGATACGTGGTATCGCTGCAGGATGCGGAAGGTCAGGTGTATGCGAATTTGTGGCTGGCAAAGACTGGTTTGTAAAGAGTTTGTATGTAGCAGTGAAGAAACTGAATCATTGCAGCCGAAGAAAGATTCGGCGTGGATTGTCTGCCAGTGAATGAAAAATGCAACCGTTAAATAAAAAAAGAGATCGGCAGAAAAGAGAGGACGAATGACATGATTGAACTGGGAAGAGTACAGGAACTGATGGTAGTGCGGGAGAAAAACTTCGGCGTGTATCTGGGACAGAAGAAAGATGACGCGGCGGCGGTCCTGCTTCCGAAGAAACAGGTGCCGGAGGGCACAAAAGTGGGCGATAAGCTCAAGGTATTTATTTATAAAGATTCCGAGGATCGCCTGATTGCGACAACCTCGATGCCGAAGCTGGAACTGGGCGGGACGGCGGTTTTGAAGGTCAAGGATGTATCGAAGATCGGCGCCTTTCTCGATATGGGGCTGGAAAAAGATCTGCTGCTCCCGTTTAAAGAGCAGGTATATCCGGTTCGCGCCGGGGAAGAGTGCCTGGTAGCGCTGTATATCGATAAGAGCGGTCGTCTGGCGGCGACGATGAAGGTATATTCGTATCTTTGCAGCGATGCGCCGTACAAGAAGGACGAGTGGACCGAGGGACGCGTCTATGAGATTAATGAAAATCTGGGCGTGTTCGTGGCAGTGGCAGACCGCTATTTCGGTCTGATTCCGAACCGTGAGCTGTATAGAAAATGCCGTCTGGGCGAGGTTTTAAAGGTACGCGTGACGAAGGTGCGCGAGGATGGAAAAATGGATTTGAGCCTGCGCGAGGTGGCGTACCGTCAGATGAATGCGGATGCCGAGGCGGTGCTGGCACGTCTGAAAGAAAAAAATGGCGTTCTGCCGTTCAATGACCGCGTGGAGCCGGAGATTATCCGCCGCGAATTTAATCTAAGCAAAAACGCGTTCAAGCGTGCGGTTGGACACCTTTTAAAAGAAGGAAAAGTAGAAGTAAACGAAGATTCTATCCGTTTAAAATAAAAGACAAAGGAGAGATTTGACATGAAGAAAGTAATCAGTACAACCAATGCACCGGCAGCGATCGGCCCGTATTCCCAGGCAATCGAGGTAAATGGAATGGTATTTGCATCTGGTCAGATTCCGGTCAATCCGGCAACCGGCGAGATCCCGGAGGGAATCGAGGCTCAGGCAGAGCAGGTTTTAAACAATGTAAAGAATCTTCTGGCGGCAGCAGGTGCTTCCATGGAGCAGGTTGTAAAGACCACCGTATTTATCCAGAACATGGATGATTTCGGAAAAGTAAATGAAATCTATGCGAAATATTTCGAGGGCGCATGCCCGGCACGTTCCTGCGTCGAGGTATCTAAACTTCCGAAGGGCGTCCTGATGGAGATGGAAGCGATCGCAGCAAAATAAGAATGAATCGCATATTTGGAAAATTTCGCCGGAAAAACAAGTTCCAGTCTGTGAAAATCCCGGCGTGTGAGGGCAAAATGACGAAAAAATTCACTTTTTTTCGTCCGCCCTCTTTTTTTTTTCGTCACTTTGCTTTAAAATAGAGGGAAAGATCCGTCCAAGATTCAGATGGGGAACGGTTATGGTCCACAGGCACAGATTGCCGGAGGGGTAACAAACGGGTTTGGGGAATGACAGGTTGAAAGACCCGGAAACACAGCTGGACGGAGGATAAAAGAAAAGGAGAGAGGAATATGATTTCGAACCAGATACTCCAGACAAACATTGAGGGGTTAAAAGGAATTACGCGTGTCGATCTCTGTATCTGTGATACGGAAGGCAAGGTGCTGGCATCCACATTTACTGGCGCTGAGGAATATGAGAGTGCAATTCTGGCTTTCGTAGACTCTCCGGCGGACAGCCAGGTGATACAGGGATATCAGTTTTTCAAGGTGTTTGACGATCACCAGTTAGAATATATACTTCTTGCCAAGGGCGGAAGCGACGACGTATACATGGTCGGCAAGATGGCGGCATTTCAGGTTCAGAACCTGCTGGTAGCTTATAAGGAGCGCTTTGACAAGGACAATTTTATCAAGAACCTGCTGCTTGACAACCTGCTTCTGGTTGACATTTATAACCGTGCGAAAAAGCTGCACATCGAGACGAACGTCAAGCGGATCGTATTTATCATCGAGACGCAGCATGAGAAGGATGTGAATGCACTTGAGACCGTCCGCAGCCTGTTCTCGACCAAGACGAAGGATTTCATCACGGCAGTGGATGAGAAGAACATTATTCTAGTCAAGGAAGTGAAGCCGGGCGAGACTTACGACGATCTGGAAAAGACAGCCACATCGATCGTAGATATGCTCAATACCGAGTCCCTGACACGTGTCAGCGTGGCATTCGGTACGATCGTCAACGAGATCAAGGACGTATCGCGTTCTTATAAAGAGGCGAAGATGGCGCTGGATGTAGGAAAGATTTTCTACAGCAGCAAAAATGTGGTCGCATACAGCAAGCTGGGAATCGGACGTCTGATCTATCAGCTGCCGCTGCCGCTGTGCCGGATGTTTATCAAGGAGATTTTTGATGGCAAATCGCCGGATGAGTTTGATGAGGAGACTCTTACGACAATCAACAAGTTCTTCGAGAACAGCCTGAACGTATCAGAGACTTCCCGACAGCTTTACATCCATCGCAATACACTGGTATACCGTCTGGATAAGCTCCAGAAGAGCACGGGATTGGATCTGCGGGTGTTTGAGGATGCGATCACATTTAAGATTGCCCTGATGGTTGTAAAATATATGAAATACATGGAAAACCTGGATTATTAAGCCAAATTGCTGTGGCGGGGAGGAAGATTGCCTTTGCCGCAGCAATTTCATTTGGAGAATTGAAAAAGAGGATTTACGCATGATAGAGGTTAAAAATCTCACCAAGACGTACAAGACGGGGAATAAAGCCTTAAAGGGAATCAATATTCAGATTCAGGACGGCGAGTTTGTTTTCATTATGGGACGAAGCGGCTCCGGCAAATCGACGCTTTTAAAGCTTCTTTTGAAGGAGCTGGAGCCGACTTCTGGCCAGATTATCGTCAACGATATGGATCTGGAAAAGATGCCGAGGCGCTACATCCCGAAGTACCGCAGACGGCTGGGAATGGTGTTTCAGGATTTCCGTCTGTTGAAGGATAAAACAGTATATGAAAATGTCGCGTTTGCACAGCGGGTCATCGGCGTATCGCCCCGTGAGATTAAGAAAAATGTGCCGGAAATGCTCCGACTGGTAGGGCTTTCTTCAAAATATAAAGCATACCCGAACCAGCTCTCGGGCGGCGAGCAGCAGCGTGTTGCGATTGCCCGTGCGCTGATTAACTCGCCGGAGATACTTCTGGCGGACGAGCCGACGGGAAACCTGGATGTACATAATTCCATGGAGATCATGGAGCTTCTGGAGGAGATAAACCGGCGCGGGACGACGGTGCTTGTGGTAACGCACAGCCGGGAGATCGTAGCAGAGATGGGAAAACGTGTGATCACGCTGACGCGCGGCGTGCTGACGGGAGATCAAAAAGGCGGTATCTGGCATGAAAATTAGTACATTGATTTACTGCACCAAAGAGGGCATGCGCAATATCATCCGGAATATCTGGTTTTCACTGGCGTCGGTGGCGATTATTTCGGCATGTATTTTCCTGTTCTGTATGTTTTTTGGCTTGATTGCCAACGTACAGTATATGGTGCGGAATGCAGAATCTACAGTAGGAATCACGGTTTTCTTCAATGAAGATATGAGTGAGGACGATATACAGAAAATCGGGGATGAGATACGCGCCCGCGATGAGGTCAAGGAAGTAAAGTATGTTTCTGCCGAGGAGGCATGGGAGAATTTTAAGAAAGAATATTTTAAGGGAGTCGAGGATCTGGCAGAAGGATTTGCGGATGACAACCCGTTAGCCGGTTCGGCGTCCTACGAGATCTATCTGAAAGACATTGACATGCAGGATGACATGGTTGCATGGCTTGGCACGGTGCAGGGAATCCGGAAGATCAATTATTCGAGCGATACGGCGTCCGGGCTTTCGAGCTTCAACAAGATGCTGGGACTTTTGTCGGCGGTGATCATCGCTATTCTGCTGGCAGTTGCTATCTTCCTTATCAGCAATACGATCACGACGGCAGCTGCATTTAGACGGGAGGAAAACCGGATCATGCGCCTGATCGGTGCGACGAATTTCATGATCCGTGCGCCGTTCGTTGTACAGGGTGTGATGATCGGTCTGGTTGGCGCGCTGATTCCGCTGGCGATCACGTATTTTCTGTACCGCCAGGCGGTTGTATATATGATGGAACGGTTTGATATCTTGTCGAACCTGATTGAATTTATCCCGATTCAGACCATTTTCCCGAGCATGGTAGCCGTGGCGATGGCGCTGGGCGTGGGAATCGGTTTTGTCGGAAGTTTCTTTACGATCCGCAGACATTTAAAGGTGTAAGAAACATTGGCGGCTGCTGTAGGAGAATGCGGCGGCAGCGGAAATTTGCGGTAAAAAGGATGAGAACATGAAAAAACAGGGATTAAAAATACGTGCGGCTCTGTTCCTTGTGACGGCGGCGCTGGCGTCTTCCCCAGTGCTGACCTCGGTGGCGGCAGCGACGAAAAAGGATGTAAGCAGCGCCAAGGATAAGAAAAGCGCCCTGGAACAGGAGAAAAAGAAGACCGAGGAGGCGATCAAAAGCCTTCAGGGTCTGAAAAGTAACACCGAGAGCTATGTCAAGGAGCTGGACACGAAGATGAATGATCTGCAGTCGCAGGTCACGAAGCTGGAAAATAATATTTCCAGCAAGCAGAAAAGCATCGATGAGACGGCGGTAAAGCTGGAAGAAGCGCAGAAAACTGAAAAAAAGCAGTATGCTTCGATGAAAATGCGTATCAAATATATGTATGAGAAGGGCGACAGCAGCTACTTAAATCTGCTTCTGGAAGCCCGTTCGCTCTCGGAGCTTTTAAACCGGGCAGAGTATGTTTCAAAGATTTCGGAGTATGACCGGAAGATGCTCGACCAGTATGTGGCGACGAAAGAGTCCATCGCGGACAGCAAGAAAAAGCTGGAGACGGAGAAGGCAGAGCTGCAGGAGATGAAGACGCAGACGGAGGCAAAGCAGGATTCAGTTCAGCTTCTCCTGAATGAGAAAAATAAAGAACTCCAGAACGTCAACGCGCAGATCGGCGAGAAATCAGCGCAGGCGAAGGCGTATGAGGACGATATCAAGGCGCAGGAAGCCAAGATCGCGCAGATGGAGGCGGAGATTAAGAAGAAGGAAGCGGAAGAGGCGGCGAAAAAAGCGGCAGAGGAAGCTGCCAGAAAAGCCGCCGCAGCGGGAAAGACGAATAATTCGACCGCGAAAGGGAATACTGGCAGTACGACTACCACTTCGACGGGAAGTTCTTCGCTGCGCTGGCCGTGCCCTGCAAGCGGACGCATTACATCTGGATACGGAAAACGTAAATCACCGACGGCGGGCGCGTCCTCGAACCATAAGGGCATTGATATCAGCGCTTCGACCGGCAGCAGCATCGTGGCAGCCGCCGGAGGAACGGTTTCGATTGCAACCTATAGTTATTCGGCTGGAAATTATGTTGTGATCAACCATGGAAATGGACTTTCAACCGTGTATATGCACTGTTCCCAGCTTCTGGTATCGGCAGGGGATACGGTAAAAGCCGGACAGACGATCGCGAAGGTAGGTTCGACCGGATATTCGACAGGTTCTCATCTGCATTTTGCAGTCCGCAAGAACGGAAGTTATGTAAACCCTTCGAGCTATGTAAGTCCGTAGTGCGGAAAGTATCAGGTGGCTGCAAAAGATGAAATCCGGAAGGAATAGACAGGAATCAGGAGGCATAAGAGATGGACAGTAAAAATAAATTCTGGCGCGGTGTGATGGTCGGTGTGCTGGTGACAGCACTGGTGTGTCTGATCACGGTCGGTGCTTCGGCGGGTATTTACATGTTTGGACGCCGTGTGATCGATAACCAGACACAGGTACAGGTACAGACCGAGGGAACACCGTCGCAGGCACAGGAGCCGGTCAATTTTGAGAATGTCACGAAAAAGCTGGAACAGATACAGGATATTATCGATAAAAAGTACCTGTTTGAGGAAAAAATTGATACATCCGAGGAGGAAGCCGGCATTTATCAGGGCTTTTTGAGTGGTTTAAATGATCCGTATGCGGTTTACTATACGCCGGACGAGCTGACAAGCTTCCTGGATGAGACAAATGGTTCTTACTGCGGCATCGGTGCTCTGGTATCCCAGAATGTCCAGACCGGCGTCAGCACGATCGTGCGCGTCTTTGAGGGCAGTCCGGCCGAGGAGGCGGGCATCCTTCCGGGTGATGCGCTTTATAAGGTAGACGGCACCGAGGTGATTGGCATGGATCTGTCGCTTCTGGTCAATAATTACGTCAAGGGCGAGGAAGGCAGCCAGCTGACGATCACGGTTTATCGTGAAAATAGCGGCGAGTACAAGGATATCACCCTGACCCGCCGACCGATCGATGTGCAGACGGTGTCAGGCAAGATGCTGGATGAAGAGATCGGATATATTTCCGTTGCGGAGTTTGACCGTGTGACTGCCGATCAGTTTAAATCCAAGATCGAGGAACTGCAGGGCGAGGGCATGAAGCGCCTGATCATCGATCTGCGGAACAATCCGGGCGGCGAGGTGACGACGGTTGTCTCAATGGCGGATTATATCCTGAAGGATGGCGGACGGATCCTGACCGTGGCAAATAAGAAGGGCACGGAGGAGACATACGACGCTGAGGATGGACACAGCCTGGAGATCCCGATGGTTGTGCTGGTAAATGGCAATTCCGCCAGCGCGTCGGAGGTATTTACCGGTGCGATGAAGGATTACGGCGTGGCGACGATCGTCGGAACGAAGACTTTCGGTAAAGGTATCGTTCAGACGCTGATGCCGCTTTCGGATGGAAGCGCGATCAAGCTGACGACCGACCATTATTATACGCCGAATGGAAATGATATCCATGGAAAAGGCATCGAGCCGGATCTCGAGGTGGAGCTGGATGAAGAGGCGGCGCAGGAAGTCGTGATTCCAGAGGAGAAGGATAATCAGCTGCAGAAGGCGGTTGAGGTTGTGAAGGGAAAGTAACTTCTTATTTACACGACCCCAAAACTTACGGCACTTTCGGTTCCAAAAGTGCCTATCCGTGAACAGTAACTTTAAAAGTATCGAGAAAAATAAGTGCGTTAGATCCTGAAATAGCTTGAAAAAGTGGCAGTTTCAGGATTTAACGCTTAAAGTCGTGTCTGTTTTGGCTTTTTGAGAAAGACGATGAGTGAAGAATCTGGTATTTTTGATACTATAGAAAAAGAGGGAGAAATAGAATTATGTATGTAATTGCAGGACTTGGAAATCCGGGAAGAGAATATGAGGGAACCCGCCACAATGTGGGATTTATGACGCTGGATGCGCTGGCGGACAAGTATAACATTGATGTCCGGGAGAAAGCATTTAAGGGACTGATCGGAAAAGGCGTGATCGAGGGAAATAAGGTCATTCTGGTAAAGCCGCAGACGTATATGAATCTGAGCGGCGAGTGCATCCGTCAGGTGATGGATTATTATAAGGTAGATCCATCGGAGTTTATCGTGATTTATGACGATATCAGCCTGGTTCCGGGCGGCATCCGGATCCGCAAAAAAGGCAGCGCGGGCGGCCACAATGGAATCAAAAATATCATCGCCCATCTGGGAACGCAGGAATTTCCACGCGTGCGGATCGGTGTGGGCGAGAAGCCGGCGCGCATGGATCTGGCAGACTATGTGCTGGGACATTTTCCGAAAGAGGAAACCGAAACGATGACGACGGCGTTTAAGGACGGTGCGGCGGCAGTCGTGGATATGATGACAGAGGGCGTTGAGGCGGCGATGAACCATTTTAACGGCGCGGCGCGCGGGGAGAAGGAGAAGCTAGAGAAGCAGAAGGCGGAGAGGAAGGAGGAAGTCAAGACACAATGAGCGATTTATTTGCAAATCCGTTAGAGGAGATGATCGAGTTCCAGGATCTCAAGACGGATTTACAGCGCGGGCAGGGACCGCTTCTTGTCACGGGATGCCTGGATTCGCAGAAGGTGCATCTGCTGTCCGAGCTTTCGGATCTGACGCCCTGGAAGTTGATTGTCACCTACGATGATTCGAGGGCGCGGGAGATCTGTGAGGATTACCGGTGCTTTGATACGGATATTTCGCTGTACCCGGCGAGGGATCTGCTGTTTTATACGTCGGATATCCACGGAAACCTGCTGACGAAACAGCGGATTCAGGTCATGCGGCGGGTCCTGGAGAGTTCCGGCGGCGTGGTGGTCACGACGATCGACGGGCTGATGGAACATCTGCTGCCGCTTGCGTGGATGAAAGAGCGGAGTCTCACGATCGGGACAGAAGATGTGGTCGAGGTCGGGAAGCTGACGCACGCCCTGGCGGAAATGGGATATGAGAAGCTCGCGCAGGTTGAGGGATCAGGGCAGTTTTCGGTGCGCGGCGGTATCATTGACATTTTCCCGCTGACGGAGGAGGTGCCGTACCGGATCGAGCTGTGGGGCGACGAGGTCGATTCAATCCGTACCTTCGACCCGGAAAGCCAGCGCTCGATCGAGCAGGTGGACGAGGCAGTGATCTATCCGGCGACGGAGATGGCGCTGACGCCGGAGCAGATTCAGGATGGAACCGAGGCGATCGAGAAAGACCGCAGGAAATACGTGAAAAAGCTCCGGGATGCCATGAAGACGGAAGAGGCGTACCGGATGGATTCGGCTGTCTCGGAGGTCTTAGAGGGGCTTCGCGAGGGCTTCCGGGTGCATGGGCTGGGAAGCTATATCCGGTATTTCTGCAAGGAAACGGTATCGTTTTTAAACTATTTTCCAGTCGATGAGCTGACGATTTTCCTGGATGAGCCGCTGCGCTTGAAGGAAAAAGCAGAGACGACCGAGACGGAGTTCCGGGAGAGCATGTCGCACCGTCTCGAGGGCGGCTATCTGCTTCCGGGGCAGACTTCCTTCCTCTATTCGGCGAAGGAGACGCTGGCGATGGCAATGCGTCCGCGCACTCTTTTACTGCTGGGGCTGGATCAGAAGCTCTCCGGCATGACGGTTAAGAAAAAATACAGTCTGAGCGTTAAAAATGTCAATTCCTACCAGAATGGATTTGAGCTTTTAATCAGCGATCTGGCGCGCTGGAAGAAGGAAAAATACCGGGTGGTATTGCTGGCTGGTTCGCGGACGCGCGCGAGCCGTCTGGCGGGCGATCTGCGGGAGTATGATTTAAGCGCCTTCTGCCCGGATGAGGGCGAAAACACCGTGAAACCGGGTGAAATCCTGGTGACTTACGGAAAGCTGCATCGGGGATTTGAATATCCGCTGATTAAGTTCGTCGTGATCACCGAGGGAGACATGTTCGGCGGCGGACGGGGGCGGAAAAAGAAGAAAAAGACCTCCTACCAGGGTAAGAAAATCCAGAGCTTTTCCGAGCTTTCGATCGGCGATTATGTGGTGCATGAGAGCCACGGACTCGGCATTTACCGGGGCATTGAGAAGATCGAGCAGGACAAGGTCGTCAAGGATTACATCAAGATTGAGTACCGCGACGGCGGTAATCTCTACCTTCCGGCGACACGCCTGGAGGGAATCCAGAAATATGCCGGTTCGGATGCCAGGACGCCGAAGCTCAATAAACTGGGCGGAATGGAATGGAATAAGACGAAGAGCAAGGTGCGCGGTGCGGTCCGTGATATTGCAAAGGATCTCGTCGAGCTTTATGCAGCGCGTCAGCGGAGCGAGGGCTACCAGTATGGCCCGGATACGGTCTGGCAGAGGGAATTTGAGGAAATGTTCCCGTTTGAGGAGACGGAGGATCAGCTGGAGGCGATCGAGGCGACAAAAAAAGACATGGAAAGCCGCCGCATCATGGACCGCCTGATCTGCGGCGACGTTGGATACGGCAAGACGGAGATCGCGCTCCGGGCGGCATTTAAGGCGATTCAGGAGGGTAAGCAGGTTGTGTATTTGGTGCCGACCACAATTTTGGCGCAGCAGCATTACAATACCTTTGTGCAGAGGATGAAGGATTTCCCAGTGCGGGTCGATATGCTGTCGCGTTTCCGCACGGCGGGCGAGCAGAAAAAAACGCTGGAAGATCTGAAAAAAGGGCAGGTGGACGTCGTGATCGGAACGCACCGCGTCCTTTCTAAGGATGTTGTCTTTAAAAATCTGGGGCTTCTGATCATCGATGAGGAACAGCGCTTCGGCGTGGCACATAAGGAAAAGATCAAGAAACTAAAGGAAAATGTAGACGTTCTGACGCTGACGGCGACGCCGATTCCGCGTACCCTGCATATGAGTCTCATTGGCATCCGGGATATGAGTGTCCTGGAGGAACCGCCGGTGGACCGCCTGCCGATTCAGACCTACGTCATGGAGTACAACGACGAGATGGTGCGCGAGGCGATTCACAGGGAGCTGGCGCGGGGCGGACAGGTATATTATGTCTACAACCGTGTCAATAACATCGACGAGGTGGCAAACCATGTGGCGGCTCTGGTGCCGGAGGCAAACGTCGTGTTCGCCCACGGGCAGATGCACGAACATGAATTGGAAAAAATTATGCTGGATTTCGTCGAGGGCAATATCGACGTTCTGGTGTCCACGACCATCATTGAGACGGGACTGGACATTCCGAATGCGAACACGATCATCATCCACGACGCCGACCGGCTGGGGCTGTCGCAGCTCTACCAGATCCGCGGTCGCGTCGGACGTTCCGGGCGGACTTCGTATGCGTTTCTCATGTACCGGCGCGACAAGCTGCTGCGTGAGGAGGCGGAAAAACGTCTGCAGGCGATCCGTGAATTTACGGAGCTGGGAAGCGGTATCAAGATTGCGATGCGCGATCTGGAGCTGCGCGGCGCCGGAAATCTTCTGGGCGCGGAACAGCATGGCCACATGCAGGCGGTCGGCTATGACCTGTACTGCAAGCTCTTAAACGAGGCGGTGCTGGCACTTCGCGGTGAGAACGAAGCCGAGGACTTCGAGACGGTGGTGGACTGCGACATCGACGCGTATATTCCGCCGTCCTACATCCGCAATGAATATCAGAAACTCGACGTTTACAAGCGGATTTCCGGTATTGAGAACCAGGAAGAGTACATGGATATGCAGGATGAGCTGATCGACCGCTTTGGCGAGATTCCACGTTCGGTGGAGAACCTGTTAAAGATCGCCGATCTAAAAGCGCTTGCTCATCAGGCGGGTGTCGTGGAGGTCGATGTAAAGAAGCAGGATATCACGATTCAGATGTACCAGAAAGCCGATCTGGACGTTTCCGGCATTCCGGCGCTGATGGAGAAATATAAGGGCACGCTGACCTTCAGGACGGGTGATGTGCCGTCGTTCTATTACCGCGATGTGCGGCAGAAACATACGGACTGCGAGACGATGCTTGTGAAGGCGCGGGAGATTCTTTCCGGGCTGGCGGCGCTGGCGAAGAAATAAAAGGTCTCTTGACAAATAATAAAATTCGCTTATAATACAGAATATACTCAATAACCTTATAAAGGCGATGAAGGGAACAAGTAGAGATCCGTAGGGGAGCGCACAGAAAGCAGCCGGATGATGAGAGGCACGCGTAAACTGGATATTCGAATACATCCCGGAGCTTCGCACCGAAGAATCTGAAATCCGATCCGATGGAGGAGCTGCATGAAAATGTGCGGCGGTTGATTTGGTAGGCTGCGACGTGAGAGACACACGTTATCCGGTCGCGGTATCAGAAGATACCGGCAGAGGCAGATAGGCGCGAACTATCTGTGAACAAAGGTGGTAACACGGGAATTTTGCCCCGTCCTTTTTGGAGGACGGGGTTTTTTGTACCCCAAATTTTAATAAAGGAGTAGAGAGAAGATGCAGATTTACGAAGAATTAGTAGCCAGAGGCCTGATCGCCCAGGTTACAAACGAAGAAGAGATCAAAAAACTGGTCAACGAAGGAAAAGCTGTTTTCTATATCGGTTTTGACCCGACCGCAGACAGCCTTCATGTAGGTCATTTCATGGCACTGTGCCTGATGAAACGTCTGCAGATGGCAGGCAACAAGCCGATCGCATTACTTGGCGGCGGCACCGGCATGATCGGCGATCCGTCCGGACGTACGGATATGCGCCAGATGCTGACACCGGAGACGATCCAGCACAACTGCGACTGCTTCAAAAAGCAGATGAGCCGTTTCATCGATTTCTCCGATGACAAGGCGCTCTTAGTCAACAACGCAGAGTGGCTGATGAATCTGAATTATGTAAACTTACTGCGCGAGGTTGGACCGCATTTCAGTGTCAACCGCATGCTGACGGCTGAGTGCTATAAGCAGAGAATGGAGAGAGGTTTAAGCTTCTTAGAGTTCAACTACATGATCATGCAGAGCTACGATTTCTACATGCTGTACCAGAAATACGGCTGCAACATGCAGTTCGGCGGCGACGATCAGTGGAGCAATATGTTAGGCGGTACCGAGCTGATCCGCAGAAAGCTTGGCAAGGACGCACACGCGATGACTATCACCCTGCTGTTAAACTCCGAGGGCAAGAAGATGGGCAAGACCCAGTCCGGCGCTGTATGGCTGGATCCGAACAAGACCTCCCCGTTCGAGTTCTACCAGTACTGGAGAAACGTCGCTGACGCGGACGTATTAAAATGCCTGCGTATGCTGACATTCCTGCCGCTTGAGGAAATCGATGAGATGGATAAATGGGAAGGCAGCCAGTTAAATACTGCAAAAGAGATCCTGGCTTACGAGCTGACCAAGCTGGTACACGGCGAGGAAGAGGCTGAGAAGGCACAGGCAGCAGCGAAAGCACTGTTTTCCAGCGGAAATGCAGCGAATATGCCGACCTACGAGCTGATGGAGGATGATTTCAACGGTGATGAGATCGATATTCTCTCCATCCTGCAGAAATCCGGTCTGGCTCCGTCACGTTCTGAGGCAAGAAGAAATGTCGAGCAGGGCGGCGTATCTGTAGACGGAAACCAGGTAAAGGATGTTAAGGCAGTCTTTACGAAGGATCAGCTTTCCGGCGAAGGAATGGTTGTCAAGAGAGGTAAGAAAAACTTTAAGAAGGTTGTTCTGAAGTAGGATGTCTGGGGAAATTCACCTGTCTTGTTTGAGAGCAGAATGAAACTCAGTATAAAAATCAGAATCACGCCGCCGGCGATCTCTGCCCGGGCTTTCAAACAAAGCCCGAAGAGATGTCCGGCGGCGGTTCTGATCATGGAGAGAAACAGAGCAGATCAGAAACCATATCTTACATTCACTCCCACAAAAATTACCCAAATTTTACATAAACGATACCAAAACATGATTTCTGTAAATCCAGGAATCTTTTATACTGCGTACTGTAAGAAATCAAGGATAAAAAACTCTGAGAGAAAAAAGAGAGAGGAAAGAGGAATTTTATTATGAAGAAAAATGTTCAGAAAGCAATCGCAGTATTAGGAGCAGCCGTTCTGGCAACTGGAATGGTAGGATGTGGTTCCAGCAATACAAATACAAGTGCAGCAGACACAAGCGCAGACAGCAGCGCAGCTGAAAGTGATGCAGCAGCAGATACAACCGAGAACAGCGCAGATGCAAAAAATTTGAGTGGTTCTATCACCCTGGCAGGTTCCACTTCGATGGAAAAATTTGCAAATGCACTGGCAGAAACATTCATGGAGAAATATCCGAACGTGACCGTACAGGCTGAATTTACCGGCTCTTCCGCAGGTATCGAGTCCGTGCTGGCAGGTCAGTGTGATGTCGGTGATTCTTCCAGAGCATTAAAGGATGATGAGAAAGCAAAAGGTGCCGTTGAAAATATCGTAGCTATCGATGGTATCGCCGTTGTCGTTGACCCGTCCAACGCGGTAGATGGTCTGAGCAAGGATGACCTGACCGGCATTTACGACGGAAGCATCACAAACTGGAAAGATGTAGGCGGCAGCGATATGCCGATTGTCGTAGTCGGACGGGAAGCAGGTTCCGGTACAAGAGGCGCATTTGAGGAGCTTCTGGGTCTGGAAGATGCCTGCAAATATGCGAATGAGCTGGATTCCACCGGTGCAGTTATGGCAAAAGTAGCATCCACACCGGGTTCCATTGGATACGTTTCCCTGGATGTAGTCGATGATACCGTTAAGGCAGTTAAACTGGATGATGTAGAGCCGACTGAGGAGAACATCAAGGCAGGCAGCTATTTCTTAAGCCGTCCATTCGTTATGGCAACCAAGGGAGAAATTTCTGAGCAGAACGAGCTGGTACAGGCACTGTTTGACTATGTATACTCTGCAGAAGGCGATGACCTGATTAAATCTGTAGGTCTGATTACTACGAAGTAAGAAACTGCATCGGAATTTGTGAATGTGGATAAAATTACCGGTGGAAACAGGTAAGGATAGAAAAAACAGAAATTCACGAATATACACAATATTGAATAGATTCAAACAATATCGAGTCGCTTGCAGTCAAGCCGCAGAAAGGAAACTCTGCTTTGACCGAAAGCGGCTCGCTGTTCAATCCGAGACAGGAGAGACATATGCACGAAAAGAAATTTACCATTTTTGGAAGCCATGCCACGAAATCAGCGGTAGAGAGGGCAGCGGAAATTATTTTTACCGCCTGCGGCCTGCTGGCGGTGGTGGCAGTTTTTTCAATTACCTTATACATGATTATCAGCGGTACCCCGGCACTTTTTAAGGTGGGCGTTCCGGAAATCTTATTTGGAACCGTCTGGAAGCCGACTGGAAATCCGGCGTCTTTCGGAATTCTCTATGTTATTTTAACTTCCATCGTCGGAACCTTTCTGGCGATCCTGATCGGTGTGCCGATTGGGCTGTTTACCGCCATCTTTCTGGCAGAGGTTGCGCCGCCGAAGGTAGCGGCAGTGGTCCGCCCGGCGGTTGAGCTTCTGGCAGGTATCCCGTCGGTTATCTACGGACTTTTAGGAATTTTGATTTTAAATCCTCTGATGTATAAGCTGGAAATGAAAATCTTTGCCGGTTCCACGACGCACCAGTTTACCGGTGGTGCGAACCTCATATCGGCAGTTCTGGTTCTGGCAATCATGATTCTTCCGACCGTCATCAATATCAGTGAGTCATCCCTTAGGGCAGTGCCGAAGCATTTAAAGAGTGCATCGCTGGCACTGGGTGCAACCCATATCCAGACGATTTTCAAGGTAATTGTTCCGGCCGCACATTCCGGCATCATCACAGCCGTAGTTCTTGGCTGTGGTCGTGCGATCGGCGAGGCGATGGCGATCAGCCTGGTATCCGGAAGCTCAGTCAATCTGCCGCTTCCATTTAACTCCGTCCGCTTCCTGACGACCGCGATCGTGGCGGAAATGTCTTATTCCGAGGGACTTCACCGGGAAGTGCTCTTTACCATCGGTCTGGTGCTGTTCGTATTTATCATGTTTATCAACACGGTGCTCAGCCGGATGTTTGTGAAGGAGGGCGGCGCAAATGACCGATAATAGTATGAAAAGTATTTACCAGAAGCGCACCCGCATCGGGGACAATATCTTAAAAGTGCTGATTTATCTGGCAGCTGGCGTGGCGATCGCGCTGTTAGTTGGCATCATGGGGTATGTGTTTGTGCGCGGCCTGCCGCAGGTTTCCTGGCAGCTTCTGTCCACGGTGCAGAGCTCCCTCAAGGGCACCTTTGGTATTCTGGGAAATATCATCAACACGATTTACATCATTGTAATTACCCTTATCATTGCAGCGCCGATCGGAATCGGCTCCGCCATTTATCTGAACGAATACGCAAAGCCGGGAAAACTGGTGCGGACGATTGAATTTACAACCGAGATCCTGTCCGGTATTCCGTCGATTATTTTTGGTTTGTTCGGTATGGTCTTTTTCGGAATGACGCTGAAGCTGGGCTATTCGGTTCTGACCGGATCCTTCACGCTGACCCTGATGGTGCTTCCGCTGATTACGCGGAACACACAGGAAGCACTCAAAACAGTTCCGGACAGCTACCGCAGCGGCGCACTGGGAATCGGTGCAACGAAATGGTATATGATCCGGACGATCCTGCTGCCGAGCGCGGCACCGGGGATTCTGACCGGCGTCATCCTTTCGATTGGCCGTATCGTGGGCGAGTCGGCGGCGCTTCTGTTTACTGCCGGAAGCGGCTTCCAGCTACCGAAAAACCTGTTTGGAAAACTGTTTGAGTCGAGCGGCACGCTGACCATCCAGCTCTACCTGTCAATGCAGAAAGCAAAATACGATCAGGCGTTTGGAATCGCGGTCGTGCTTCTGATTATCGTGCTGGTAATCAACCTGCTGACGAGATTTTTGACCAACCGGTTTGATGTGACAAAATTAAAATAAAGTAAAAAATGAGGAAATGATATGGAGACAAAAATTTCTACGTCGGATTTGAATCTGTACTATGGAAACAATCATGCATTAAAAAATATCAATCTGGATATATATGAAAATCAGATCACAGCGTTTATCGGACCGTCCGGCTGCGGTAAGTCTACCTATTTAAAAACATTGAACCGCATGAACGATCTGGTGCCGAATGTAACAATCAATGGAAAGGTGTTGATCGACGGCGAGGATATCTATGATCCGAAGGTTGATACGACGCTTCTTCGCAAGAAGGTCGGCATGGTATTTCAGCAGCCGAACCCATTTCCGATGAGTATTTATGACAATATCGCGTATGGACCGCGGATTCACGGCATTAAGGGAAAAGCAGAGCTGGACGCGATTGTGGAGAAGAGTCTGCGCGGCGCGGCCCTGTGGGATGAGGTCAAGGATCGCCTGAAACGTTCTGCACTGGGACTTTCCGGCGGACAGCAGCAGCGTCTCTGCATCGCGCGTGCGCTGGCGGTTGAGCCGGAGATTCTACTGATGGATGAACCGACCTCGGCACTGGACCCGATTTCCACGCTGAAAATCGAGGATCTGATGGGCGAGCTTAAGAAGAATTATACCGTTGTCATCGTTACCCACAATATGCAGCAGGCGACCCGTATTGCGGACTATACGGCATTTTTCCTGGTGGGAGAGGTAGTCGAGTATGCACCGACAACGGATCTGTTCTCGCATCCGCGGGAGAAGAAGACGGAAGACTATATTACCGGACGGTTTGGATGATAACCGGATGGTTGGAAATTTGGAATGGGTAGAAAATCAGGCAGGAAACAACATAAACGGAGGAGACGCGGGATGGCGACAAGAGAAACATTTTTACAGGAGTTAAAGAACCTGAATCAGGAAGTAATCACGATGAGCCAGATGGTGCAGGATGCGATTGACAGCAGCTTTCAGGCTCTCAGCGAACATAATACGGAATTGGCAGACAAGATAATTAAGGGAGACCGCGATGTGGACAATATGGAACGAAAGATCGAGACACACTGCCTGATGCTGATGTTAAAGCAGCAGCCGGTCGCCAGCGATCTGCGCCATATCTCGACGGCACTGAAAGTAGTGACCGATCTGGAGCGGATGGGCGATCAGGCAGCGGATATTGCCGATCTGTCCCTGCGCTTAGAGGCAGCGGATTACGGTCTTGTGAGCAAACACCTTCCGGCGATGGTGGCAAATGTAAAAACGATGGTTAAAGATGCAATTCGCGCTTTCATCGAGCGCGATACCGAAACCGCAGAAACCTTTGAGCAGAGAGATGACCTGATTGATGCCTTTTTTGAGCGTGTCAAACGGGAAGTCATCGAATTTCTGAAAAAAGATGGAGACAAATCCGATGTGGCGGTGGATGTGCTGATGGTTGCCAAGTACCTGGAGCGAATCGCCGATCACGCGGTCAATGTGTGCGAGTGGACAGAGTTCTCGGATACGGGGGCCGTGGGGAATGTGATGATTCTCTAGGTTTAATTAAAATCCGGGCATGAAAAATGAAAATTAGATGCCTGGATTTTTTCCGTTCCGCATAAAATACATAGAATATGTGGAAATAACGTGGAGTGCGATATATCATGCGTGATATAGTGCTGGAACTTTTAAGTTCATACGGATATGCGGGAATGTTTGCCCTGATTCTAATTGAGAATTTGTTTCCGCCGATCCCGTCGGAAGTGATTTTAACCTTTGGTGGATTTATGACAACATATACACGGATGAACATAGCCGGGGCAGTTCTGGCAGCGACGGCGGGCTCGGTGCTGGGGGCGCTGATTCTGTATGAGCTGGGGCGGCACATTCCCGTGCAGAAGTTTTATGCATTTTTGGGCGGGGCATGGGGAAAACGGCTGGGAGTAGAAGTGGAAGATGTGAAAGATGCAGACGGATGGCTGGAGAGAACGGGACGGTCAGCCGTCTTTTTTTGCCGGTTCGTTCCGATCATCCGAAGCCTGATCTCGATCCCGGCGGGGATGGCAAAGATGGAACTGCTGCCGTTTCTCCTTCTGACAACAGCGGGCAGTCTTATCTGGAATACGGTGCTCATCGGAGCCGGCGCGGTGGCGGGGGCATCGTGGGAACGTATTCTGGTGCTGTTAAAAACATATTCCCGCTTCGCCGTGATGGGAGCGGGAATCTTGGGATTTGCGGTGGCGTGTGTGTATTTTCGGAAACGATAACAACAGGAGAGTGAAAATTCATGCAGAAAGAGTTTATTCATTCAAGTAAAAATATATCGTGTCATTCTTTACTTCCAGCCGTGCCGTCCCATCGATCACCAGCTGTTCCAGATATGGGCGCAGGTGGCGTTCCTGACGGATGAGCTGGTCGTAGGTACCGATGTGCATTCCGATCAGGCGTCGGCTTTCCTGATAAAATTCATCACGCGTCATCGGTCTCTGCAAAAGCTTTGCCAGCTCTGCGAGACGCAGACGGACAAGATCCATATTTTTGTCCGCCAGTTCCCGGATATTGCCATCAAATGGACCTTTGTGCGATAAAATCCAGTGCTGGTAAGGCAGTTTTGTGATTGCTTCCTTGCTTTCCAGATCCAGACCGACGTGGTCGCAGTATGGAAGCTTGACGTGACGCAGGACATTTTCGGTTAAAAGCGCGTCCCCGGCAAAGCAGACGCCGTCCGGTGTGCCGATGACGATGTGGTCGAGGGAATGCCCTGGCAGATGGTGAACCGGGAAGGTTACGCCGCAGAGTGTCACGGAAGTATCCTCCGGCTGGATGATACAGTCAACCGGGCAGCGCTGCTCGGTGTCGATGGAAACCTTTTCCTCCTCGGAGCGCCCGAAATAATTGGTATACCGTTCCAGCGCCGCCTGGGAGGCGATCAGCCCGGCTTCGCCAAGCGACATAGCCAGTGGAATCTGAAAGGCTTCGCGCAGGCGTTTGCTGTTTCCATGATGGTCGATGTGCGCGTGGGAAACGATCAGCCCCGCCGGGGTCAGCCCGGCGTCTTTCAGAGAGCCGACCAGCTCGTCATATTCCTTTGAGTAACCATTGTCAAACAGGATGCAGCGGGTGTCGTCGATGCGGTAGATGCCGACGGCTGTTTTGCCAAGCAGGCAGTCTGTATTTCCAGAAACGTGTATGAGTTCCACGGAAAGAGTCCTCCTTTTATCATGAATAACACAAAAAGCGACGGCTGAGATATCTCCGCTGTCGCTTTTTAAGAATGCGTCTGATAGGAATCGAACCTACGCCTCAGGCTCCGGAGGCCGGCGCTCTATCCACTGAGCTACAGACGCATTACTTGTATGATACTATAATATTTAGAAAATTGCAAGTTTTTTTTCGGAAATACCGCTTGCCGAGTAACCAAATCGCCGCTATAATATTAACAATCGAATAAGTCAGGAGGCGGTCGGGTGGGAGAACCGAAAAAGAAACCGGGACGCAGCCGGAAGAACGGAACGGACTGGGAACTGCGCCGCTATGTGATGCTGCTTGCGGCGGTGATTGTATTGATTCTGATTGGCGCGGTGGCGATGTTTTCCGGGAAAATAACAGACATTCTGGGGAAAAAGGATGGCTTACCGGCAGAAATGGTGGATACAGGCGGATCTGGAATGGTGATTGAGCCGGACACGAAAGAATATATTCAGGACTTTGGCGGATGTATTCTGACAGAGAATGGCGAGCCGGGGATCACAGAGCTGATGAATACTTATTTTCAGGCGGTTTCCGACTGTGATATGGATACGTTTGTGAAGTTGTTTACCTCACAGGATACGAGTGAGGAAGAACATTACCGTCAGGAATTTGAAGAACAGAAGCAGTACATTTCCGGGTACCAGAATGTGAAATGTTATACGACGCCGGGGCTTAGGGACGGTGAGATGGCAGCGTATGTGTATTATGAGATTTTGTATACGGGCGTGGAGACACCGGCACCGAGTCTGGTGCGGATCTATGCAATCCGGGCGGAGAACGGAAGCTGGCAGATCGATGACGGGAAAATGTCCGAAGAGCTGACGCAGTATTTTGAAGAGCTGTCGGTCAATGAGGATGTGCGCCTTCTCAGCAAGCAGACGGATGAAGCAATGGATGCGGCGATGGAGCAGGATGAAGCGCTGAAAGAGCGCGTGGAATTTATGAAACAGGGCGCATCTTATATGCAGGAGGAGTCAGAACCGGCTGCGTCAAATCCTTAAAATGCTTTATTGAATTCGTCTGGCTGGAAAAATAAAGTTTTTAAGGTATGGAAAGCTGAAAAGCGGATATTCCGGAGTATAGAGAAATAGCTGATAGCATATAAGATATAAAACTGATTGATTTATATAAAGCGAAAGTACAGATATAGAAAGACAAAGAGGCACAAAGAATGGATGTAAAAGATTTTTATTATGATTTACCGCAGGAGTTAATTGCACAGGATCCGCTGGAAGATCGTTCTTCTTCCCGGCTTTTAGTGCTGGATAAAAAGACGGGTGAGATGCAGCATAAGGTGTTTAAGGATATTGTCAATTATCTTCATCCGGGCGATTGCCTGGTGATCAATGACACAAAGGTTATCCCGGCGCGTCTGATCGGAAGCAAGGAGGGAACGGATGCACACATCGAGATTCTTCTTCTGAAACGCCGTGAGAACGATATCTGGGAGACGCTGGTAAAGCCGGGCAAAAAGGCAAAGCCGGGAACCGTGATTAATTTTGGCGACGGTCTGTTAAAGGGAACCGTCATTGATGTGGTAGAGGAAGGAAACCGGCTGATTCAGTTCTCCTACGAGGGTATTTTCGAGGAGATTCTCGACCAGCTCGGCCAGATGCCGCTGCCGCCATACATCACCCACCGTCTGCAGGATAAGAACCGCTATCAGACGGTTTATGCGGAACACGAAGGATCGGCGGCTGCACCGACAGCAGGTCTGCATTTCACGAAAGAGCTGCTGGCACAGATTCAGGAAATGGGAGTCAAGATCGCGCACGTCACACTTCATGTGGGTCTGGGAACCTTCCGGCCGGTCAAGGTTTCGAATGTACTGGATCATCATATGCACTCGGAGTTCTATCGTATCGAGGAAGATGCCGCCAACATGATCAATGAGACGAAGAAAAATGGCGGACGCATCATCTGTGTCGGTACGACAAGCTGCCGGACGATTGAATCCGCAGCGGCTGAGGACGGCACGATCCGCGCGTGCAGCGGCTGGACCGACATTTTCATCTATCCGGGCTACCAGTTCAAGATTCTGGACTGTCTGATCACAAACTTCCACCTGCCGGAGTCCACACTCGTCATGCTGGTATCTGCACTGGCAGGCAGAGAACATGTGCTCACGGCGTATGAAGAGGCGATCCGGCAGAGATATCGGTTCTTTAGTTTTGGGGATGCTATGTTTATCCAGTAGAGAAAAGGGATGTATGAAAAAGACTCATAGTGAAAGGCTATGGGTCTTTTTATTTCGAAAACTGTTTGAAAAACGGCACACCGCATTCTCGTTACTTTAGTGATGAGTTAGGTGTGCCAAATTTTTTATCAAGATACTTATCAAGATACAGAACTAGTGTTTGCCAAATGTGGAGGCATATGGTATAATATAAACATGGAAAAAGATATATTTACTATTAAGAGAAATACACTTTCATATGGTAGAGGATATGTGTATTCTTTGCAATATCATCTTGTCTGGTGCACGAAATATCGAAAACAGGTTCTGAAAAATGGGATAGACGCAGAATGTAAAAAAATGTTGTATGGACTTGCGGAGGAATACAAATTTAAGATTCTGGCGATGGAGGTTATGCCAGATTATATTCATTTACTTCTGGATTGCAAACCACAATTTTTTATATCAGACATGATAAAGATTATGAAGGGGAATCTGGCACGTCAGTTGTTTCTTTCACATCCGGAATTAAAACAGGAGCTATGGGGAGGACATTTGTGGAATCCATCCTATTGTGCAGTCACCGTAAGTGACCGAAGCAGGGATCAGGTAGTGGCATACATTGAGGGACAAAAAGAGAAGGAAAAAAGAAAGTAGGAAACTTTATGCAGATTGTATCCAGCTATGGAGTAGAAATTAAAAAAAAGAATATACCGCTCCGCTCTACGCTGGATATTTTTCGGAAAGCAGTTTCCTATCTGATTCCGGTGTATGCAGAGATATGGGAAGAACTTTCAGAAATCAAAAATCTACAAAAACGCTTTAATGAGGCGGAACATCTGGTACATGAGACAAAAAAGAATCATGCCAGATTTCCGTTTGACCGTCATTTTCCTAAGATGCCATCTTATCTGAGAAGAGCGGCGATTCAACACGCACTTGGAGCAGTGTCCTCCTATCAATCACGCCTTAGTTTGTGGGAAAAGGGAGAACTGAGAGGAAAACCGAAGCTGGTCTGTGAGAATCATGCGATGCCGGTATTTTATCGGGATGTCATGTATAAGGAAGCAGAACCGGGAGAAGATGCGGCACATTTAAAGCTGTTTGATGGGCGGGAGTGGAAGTGGTTTCAGGTAAAATTACTTCATACCGATATGGAATATCTGCGAAAAAAATGGAGTGGTAAAGAGGCATCTGCCCCAACTTTGGAAAGGAAACATCATAAATATTTCCTTCGGTTTTCATACACAGAGGAAGTAAGCTTATCAAAAACAGATGTAAAAGAGCAGGTGATATGCAGCGTTGATTTAGGAATCAATACGGATGCGGTCTGCAGCATCATGCGTGCAGATGGCACTATCCTGGGACGTAAATTTATAAATTTCTCCAGTGATAAAGACCATTTGTATCATGTGCTTGGCAGAATCCGCCGTTTTCAGAG